>NZ_JADBQO010000089.1:0-322 GCF_014895875.1 Enterobacter cloacae complex sp. P12RS | reverse complement strand
GCTGATCTGCGCGTGGTCGCCGCTGCCCAGCGCCGCGCCGAGCGTCCCTTTCAGGCTGATCTGGTTGTCGCTGGTGATAAAGTCGCTGCCGGACAGGCCGGTATCCTGGGTAACGGAATCCACGGTAATGGTCGTTGCCGCAGGCTTCGTCAGGTCAATCACCACGTCCTGGCTGTCCGTTGCCCCCACGTTACCCGCGCTATCGATCACCCGCACCTGGTACTGATACGAACCGTCCGTCAGGGTGCGGCCATCGGTGTAGCGCCACGTGGTGCCGGTCACCGTCAGGTCAATCCAGGTGGTGCCGCCGTCGAGGCTGATC
>NZ_JADBQO010000088.1:0-6698 GCF_014895875.1 Enterobacter cloacae complex sp. P12RS | reverse complement strand
ATATAATGCCCTCTCATAAGGTGAATAAAGAATGACTGTTGATGGAAGGTTGGATATTTTTTTCAGTATTATCCATTCGTATTGATTTGCAATATAAGAATGCCGCAAAAAATTCGCGGCATTTTGGTTTATTTTAAATTTGTATTGATGTCGGGATTTTCAAAATCAGGAACAAAAGAAAGATATTTTCCACCAATCTTTATAGCCCGTCTGTTTGCTTCTGCATCATGAATGTGTAACGGTGGGGGAACACCCTCTTTCGCTACAATGCCTGTTTCTCTAAAGAACCCTTCGAAACCTGCGGGAGAGAACATCAACAATATCTTGATAGGTTTAATGCTGTTATTTCTAAATTGGTGATAAATGCCCTTTGGTACATAAACAAAATCGCCAGGGTTTGCCTGAAAGATATTTTCTCCGGCTCTTACGGTTAATTGGCCGTCTAGTACATAAAATATCTCATCAGCGTCTTCATGAAGATGCCAGATCGGACCACCACCAGGCCCAACAAATCCCTGAATAATAGAAATGCTGCCGCCGGTATTTTCTTTGTCAAGCTTGATAGTATAGGTGTCATTATTTAACCAAAGCGGAACGCCTTCATTATCTCTAATAATAAATGGTTGCATTATTTGTACCTCACGGTTATGAATTTAAAGAGAGTGGCCGCCATCGATAACTATTCGTGTACCCACTAAGTAGTCAGACTGGCCTGAGCAGGACCAAATAATGGCTTGAGCGATCTCTTTAACATCGCCAATACGCCCAATGGGGATCAAATCGCGCCATCTTTTGTCACGGTCTGCCGCCGATTCGCCGGGAAGTTGGGTCATTTCGGTGGCCAATGGACCTGGGTTTATTGAGAA
This sequence comes from Enterobacter cloacae complex sp. P12RS, assembly GCF_014895875.1. Classification (NCBI taxonomy): domain Bacteria; kingdom Pseudomonadati; phylum Pseudomonadota; class Gammaproteobacteria; order Enterobacterales; family Enterobacteriaceae; genus Enterobacter; species Enterobacter cloacae complex sp. P12RS. Next base: position 5,832 of record NZ_JADBQO010000088.1, on the reverse strand, counting down.
AACTCGCACGCCGTGCGTGATAGCCTCTTTTGCCGAGACGCGGGTCAATGCATCGACGGCAGCCTTTGAAGCGGTGTAGGCTGCCGTGCCCGGAATATTCAGCCCGATAGACATATTTGATGAAATATTAACGATAGTCCCGGCCCGGTTTTCTTTCATCGACTGAAGTTCGCGCTTCAGACTTTCAAACAAACCAATGACATTAGTAGTGAATACGTGATTAAAGTCTTCACTGGAGGTTTCATCGACAAAACCAAAAGAAAATACTCCGGCGTTATTAACGGCAATATCAAGAGTACCGACTCTATTTTTAATTTCATCAAACAGGTTATCTATTGATTGATTATTATTTGCGTCGAAAGGAATAACCCATGATTTGCCAGGAGTCTCGGAGATCGCTTGCGCTGTCTCTTCTAGTTTCTGCTTATTTCGACCTGCAAGAATAACGGTTCCGCCAAGTCGTGAAAATGCCAAGGCTATTTCTCTGCCAAGTCCACTGCCTGCGCCGGTTACAAGAATTTTCTTTTGCGAAAAAATACCACTCATCGGTTCTCTTCCTTATATAAAGTAATCTTCGACTTTGCCACCAAGGAGAATATCGCCGCACACCTGCAGGACTTTTTCCTGCGCGACAGCGTGCTGGCAAATAGTGTTGATATCACGTAATGCGCGATCAAAAGGTGTTTCATGGGTGTAGATAGAACCCCCACCCTGTAGGTCATACAAGCTTGAAACGATGGTTCGTGCGGTTTGAAAGGCATTTCTTCGACTCAAAGCTGACTGCACGCGCCAATGAGTAATATCGTCATGAGCGGCATCGGCTTCGAGCGCCTGCCATAATGTACTTACGCTGGTGAGCGCCGCGTTTCTAGTGATAAATAACTGATTCTCTGCGTTAGCCACCGCCGTCTGTACGCGCGTTGAGTTTCGCCATTTCACATCATTGATTCTGTCTGTGCGGTCGTCGGCGACGTCGTAGATATAGTCCAGACAGGCTCTCGCAAGCCCCAGCGGGATACCGGCCATTTTGCGTAAAATTGCATCCGGCGTTTTGTGCAGTGGCCCTTGACGTTTTGGTTCCGAGAAATTGAACGCGTGCTGTTCGGGAATGAACAATCCTTGCGTGGAGTAGTCCTGACTGCCGCTTCCCCGCAGGCCGGTGGTGAACCAGGTGTCGGAAAAAAGGTAGTCGGCAGGACGCGCCAGCATGACTCGCCAAAGGGGCTTGCCGTTATCATCCAGTATAAGATTGCCGTTACGGTAGAGGAAGCAACCTGCCGAGATGACATCGCCATGAGGCGATCCGCTGGCAAAACGCCATTTGCCAGTGACAATGTAGCCGCCATCAACTATCTCGGCTTTTCCCTGCGGGTGTATCCAACCCGCCACGGCCAGATTGGCGTGTGGAAAGATCTCTTTGGCGCTTTTTTCTTCCAAGAAACCTGAATAAATACCTGAGTCACAACCAATCATGGCGCACCAGGCGGTAGCCGTATCGCCCCGGGCGAGTTCTTCCAGCACAAGGATTTGCTCAATCGACGTCAGTCCGGCACCGCCCCATGATTGCGGGAAACACATTCCAAATATCCCAATGCCACGTAGCCTTTCAATAATATTGAGTGGTATCCTGCGATGCTCTTCTATTTCACGAGCGGAGTTACGTAATTTGCCACGTAAATCTCTTAGATTAACTAATATATTGCTAAATGTATTTTCTTCATGAGTTATCATGGATGTGCCTCAATAAATGAACCTATATGATTAAATCTTAAAAGTACATATTGGTTATTATTAATAACTATATCGCCCGGATGCGAAAATTCCCTTTGGGTCTAAAGTTTTTTGCAAGCTTCTAATGATTTCACCTTCACGAAGCGTTCTGGCATTACGACTATTGGCGAGAGGATGTTCGACGTCCAAACGATAAGGATAAAAACCGGAAGCACTAAATTTTTCATGAAGAAGTTTCAGAGCACGATGAGCTTTTCTTATTTCCTCTTCTACGCGTTCAAAACGAATGGATACAACGAGATCAATAATCTGATCACTCAGCGTATTAATTGTGGCGCCGCAGCGCACGCCAGTAGACTCGAAGATATCGTCGAAATGTAGATAAGCCTGTTTAATAGCCTGACCGGTAAAAGGAAGCAGAGGCAAGAAAAATATCCAGCCTTTGCCTTCGGCATCTATTTCAGCCGGTGTAGTACCGAGCGTCTTCTCCAGAAGGATATCATGATATTTAGTATCCCCTTGATAGGCAGCGTTGACTAGATTGGCGACGATATCATCTTGATAAGGATTCGTAGGGCTGTCGTTCCAGATCAAAGAGATGAATTTCTCGCCAGCTTTTACAAACTCGGTTTCCAGCGCGGTGGAAAGTGCCGATACTACTGAGGCAGCTCCCGAAAGAGGCAAATGAACGAGAAACTCGCCCTTATTCGCACCATACGTCAGTGTTGAGGTTTCATCATAAACCTTAAGTACACCGTGAATTAACCCTTGTGCTGACCAACGCTGGAAAGTATTGATAGCATACTCTAAGTTTTCGGGAGAAAAGGAAATATAGGCGACGCGAGATTTTTCTGGTCGATTAAGTAGACGTACAACGCCACCGGTTATAATTCCGAGATTCGATTGGGTGAATAATTGCACCAGTGAAGGGCCAATCCCGTGGGAGTATAATGCGCTATGTTTTCCCTGTTCCGGCCACCAGCCCACTCGGTGCAGTGTCCCGTTGGCGAGAACAATTTCCAGGCCGAGAAGATCTTCTGTACGCTGGTGCCTCAACCCGACGCCCCGATCGAGAGCATTACCTAAAAAACTCGTTTCTGCAGATGAGGCTGTCACATTAATAAAGCGATGGGTGTTCAGTAATTTTTGCGATAATATTCCCTGCGTCACACCTGGCTCAATGACAGCATAACCCTCTGCGATATTAATCTCGCGAATTTTATTTAATCCGGTCAGCTTCAACTGCACGGCGTTGTCTGACGGAGGTTTTGTTGAACCTAGCCCCCAATTGTATCCAGTTGAGTAGGGATAAAGCGCTGTTTCTCCGTCAAATTGATCTGCTAGCTTAACAATACGAATTACTTGTTCAATACTGGAAACATCCACTCGGCCAGAAACCGATGGGGAAGTATATTCACCAACATCATTCGGTGTTTTTACATAGGCGACGACGTTTTTATGATCTAAATGCTGTTCGAGAAAGGAGATGAACTTTTTGCTCATTTAATCAATCCTCTATTTTTCGATAGCTAATATTCGGGTTCAGAAAGAAATAGTGCATTTCATTACTGTATGAACCATCGTGATTTTTCAATCGTCCCGGACGCATCCCCTCAAATTCAAACCCTCCCTTTTGCGCGACTCTTTCTGACGCGATATTGCCTTCTTTGACACCAAGTTCTAAACGTACATAACCAGCTTCATTAAAGGCCCATTTTTTCAAAAGATTCAGTGCCCTTACGGCGTAGCCTAAACCACGATATTCCGGCAATATCCCGTAACCCACATCACCTACATGAGGTGGTACAACATTGCGGATAACAATTTTTCCTACAGCATTACCAGTTGAGCATTCTATAATAGTTAGTAATATATTAGGGCCTACGGCTGAATTAAGCCCGCAACGCCTGACTTTTTGTTTTATTTCATCAAGTGATGCTGTTTCGAATAAACCCCACTTCGATGATTCAGGATTTGATTGCTCTAACCATATACAAAATGTGTCTTTTGTTTCGGCTAAACGTAGTGCAATTTTTTCATCACGATAAATATTACTATCCACTGCAGGGAATAATAGGCTTTTTCCCGTGTTAGTTTGATCCTTCAATAATGAAAATACTGCAAATTCCTCTAGCTCTGAATTTACATTAAATTTTTGTGTAATACCTTCAAAAGTATACCCGCTCAATATAAGGCTATTAATGATTTTATGATGATCAATCAGAATGTGAGTCTCAACTCTCAGTGTCTTATATTTTTCAAATAAAAAAAATGAAAGTTTACGGAATAGTCCGGTTTTTATTTTTTCTCCTAATGGCGTATGAATGTTAATGTCTAGAATTATGCTGCTATAATCATTTTCTGATGGCCGCAAGAAAATGTCTCCTATATGCTCCGGCTTGCATTTTCGTATAACAAATATTTTATGTGTGCATGATTTTTTATTGGGCGTGTCATTTAATAACCTTGCCTCGCAACTTTGGTCGATAATTTTATCACTCTCGCTATGGTAAATGATTGGGATCTCATGCTTGTATTTGTTTTCGGGAAATGAGTGCGATTCCGGAATAGTTTGAATGTTATTTTCATAGCCTAATGAATTAGTTTCACTGTTCATGGTCTATTCCTATTGGTACAGTCAGATATTTGTCTGAGGATTAACAGCAGGAGTATCGTAACGGTTGTTTCTCAAAACAGGGAGTAGGGTGACAATCGCCAATCCTGCTAAAAAAATACCGATGAGAGTTGGTGCACGGTACCCATAACCTTGGTCGATTGCATAGCCACCGGCCCATGAACCAATAACTACTCCAAGACAAATAACGGAGGTATGCATAGTGTTAATTAATGAAGTATTAGGGGCTGCTTTAAACACGCGTGAGGACATGGCAGGAGTGAGAGTAATACCAGTAAGTCCTAAAATCATTACAGATATCAGCACTAATATTTTATTTTCGTAGAAGGTATAAAGCCCAAACAGTGCAAGTACTAGCACGACGCTTCCGGTGAAAACAACTTTAATCGGCGATTTATCTGCTAGTCGACCTACAAGAAAGTTACCAATTACCGTGAATACACCGTAAGCGAAAAGAATAGCCGGGATATATGGAGTATCGAAACCGACAGTGTTTTCAAAATAGGGAACGAAGTAACTGAATGTCGCGAATGTAGCAGCAATAATAAAGAAACTTGTAATAAAAGCCCCCCAGATTGATCTGTTTATAATTGAACCAAATTCAGCCTTAATACTACCCTTAACCTCCGCCTTGAATTTAGGAACAATCAGTATAATACCTATTCCAGCTAAAGATGTAAGGACAATAATTAATGCGAAGGAAACTCTCCAGCCATAATACTGGTCAAGTATTGCTGATAGTGGCAGTCCCGCCACCGTCGCTATCATCATCCCGCCCAATACGATGGAGGCTGCAACGCCAAAGCGTTCCGGTGGAACCATTTTTGCCGCTGTCAACAGCGCAAAACCGAAGAAGGCTGCCGAAGATAATCCGGTCGCAAACCTCGCTACTGCTAAAAGATCATAAGTTGCAGAAACGGTTGCGACTACTTGGGCGACAAGAAATATGCCAGTAATAGTCAATAATGCTGCTTTATTGCTAAGTTTAACTAAAAATGTAGCAAGCAAGGGACCACCGAAAACCATACCTAATGAATAAATGGTAATTAAATATCCAACTTTAGGAATGGAAACACCTAAATCAGATGACATGGATGTGATTAATCCTGCGACCATGTATTCAGATGTTGTCATGGCAAATAGAGTAAAACCTAAAACATATATTGCCGCTGGAAGTGGTTTATTCATAAAAATTCACTCAATGTGATTAACAGTAATGAAACTAATACCCTCGATCATCAGTTTTTGTAAACAGAATATGAATCATAATTGTTATGACATTTTTCACCAATATAATCTGCTGGTTTATCGAGTTGTCGTGTTAGGTTAGGAGGTTAAGATATCGAATTTAGGTAATTAAATTGTCATCGGCTTATCTTAAAAATAGATAATGTTATTTATTTAATTGATTTTTCTGAATGTGTGAATATCGAAAAGGAAAATAACAATGAGTGAATACGTGAAAG
>NZ_JADBQO010000087.1:0-4983 GCF_014895875.1 Enterobacter cloacae complex sp. P12RS | reverse complement strand
GAATAAATGCGGAACTTTTTTATTTATTAGAAAATGGTGCACTCATTAAAAGCAAAAGCGCGGCCGGAGCCGCGCTTTCTGAACAGATGTTACTTCGTCAGGGCAACAATACCTAACGTTAAACCCGCTACTGCGGCAGCGCCGCCGGCGATGGCACCCGCTGTTTCCCAGTTATCCTGGGTGGTGCCTTTCATACAGGTATTGGTATGAACCAGTCGGCCCTGATCATCGTAAACCGGTACACAAGGAGAGTCGTGCGCGCAACCAGCAAGCAGCGCAGCGAGAAGTGCAACGGAAATGAATCTTTTCATGATGTTACCTCAGTATTATTTCTTATTCGCTACAAAGCCAGGAGGGGCTATTAACGAACTGGAGATTATTTTACCACCAGGGTAAGTTCCCGTTACACGAGGAATAATCTCAAATTATGTAGTTTGTAAAAATCATGGAGAAAAAGCGTTTTCTGGATAAATTCATGGAGAAATTATGGAGTCGCAAGAGGGCGCTTTTACTTAACGCAAACTCATGAATTTTTAATATGCGATTCAATAATGACTAATCCATTGTTTATATTAAAATAAAAAAGGCACCAAACGGTGCCTTCAGGGATACGTTAATCCTTATGGTTGGTAAACCGTCTCCGGACAACCACAAAGAAAACGGGCACAAAGAAAATAGCCAGAAGCGTTGCGGAAAGCATGCCTCCCATCACACCCGTACCGACGGCGTTTTGCGCTCCGCTCCCGGCTCCGGTGCTAATTACCAGCGGCATGACGCCAAGAATGAAGGCCAGGGAGGTCATCAGGATCGGGCGAAGGCGCATTTTTGAGGCTTCCAGCGTGGCCTCAATGATACCTTTACCTTCTTTATCCATCAGGTCCTTAGCAAATTCGACGATCAGGATGGCGTTTTTCGCCGATAACCCAATCGTTGTCAGCAGGCCGACCTGGAAATATACGTCATTGTTTAACCCGCGCAGCGACGCTGCGAAAAGAGCCCCGATGACGCCTAACGGCACAACCAGCATGACAGAGAAGGGTATGGACCAGCTTTCATACAGTGCAGCCAGGCACAGGAACACCACGATCAGTGAAATGGCGTACAGTGCAGGCGCCTGGTTACCGGAAAGGCGTTCCTGATAAGACATTCCCGTCCAGTCATAGCCGATGCCGGAAGGCAGTTTTGCTGCCAGGCTTTCCATCATCACCATGGCCTCACCGGTACTTTTCCCTGGGGCTGACTCACCGAGGATCTCCATGGACGGCATGCCGTTATAGCGTTCCAGACGAGGAGAACCGTAAACCCAGTGAGCGCTGCTAAAGGATGAGAACGGCACCATTTCCCCATTCGCGCTGCGCACGTAGAGATTGTTGATGTCCCCCGGCAACATTCGGAATTTCGCATCCGCCTGGACGTAAACTTTTTTCACACGGCCATGATCGATAAAGTCATTCACATAGGTACCACCCAACGCCGTCGATATCGTCTGGTTGACGTCAGAAATACTAATACCCAGCGCCTGCGCTTTCTCCTGATCGACATCCAGTTTGAACTGCGGTGTATCCTCCAGGCCGTTAGGACGCACGCGAACCAGCAGGTCAGGGTGCTCTTTCACCATGCCGAGCAGCTGATTACGCGCCTGCGTTAGCTGGGTATGCCCCAGGTTTGCCTGATCGATAAGTTCAAAGTCGAAGCCCGTTGCGGTTCCCAGTTCGATAATGGCAGGCAGGTTAAACGGAAATACAAGACCGTCTTTAATCTGGCTGAACGCTTTTGTCGCTCGGCCCACGATGGCCTCAACGCTATTTTTCTCCCCAGAACGTTCTTCCCAGGGCTTCAGGCTGACGAAGGCGATACCGGAGTTCTGGCCCTGACCGCTAAAGCTAAAGCCGTTAACGGTAAAGACGGATTCAACGTTCGCTTTCTCTTGGGTCAGATAGTAGTCCTGAACCTGGTCGAGAACCTGCTGAGTACGCGTCTGGGTCGCACCCGCCGGGAGTTGAACCATCGTCATAAATACCCCCTGATCCTCTTCAGGCAGGAAGGAGGTAGGTAAGCGCAGGAATAGCACCGCCATCCCACCGACAATAAGGACGTACACCACCAGATAGCGGCCGGTCTTACGCAAAATACCGCTTACGCTGTTGCTGTAGTGCTCCACGCTCTTATCAAAGAGCGCATTGAACCAGCCAAAGAACCCCCCTTTCTTCTCATGATGATCTCCAGAGACGGGCTTAAGCAGCGTTGCGCAGAGTGCGGGCGTCAGGATCAGCGCAACCAGCACGGAGAGCGCCATGGCTGAAACGATAGTCAGCGAGAACTGGCGATAGATGGCGCCCGTCGAGCCACCAAAAAAAGCCATCGGGACAAAGACCGCCGAGAGAACCATCGCGATCCCCACCAGCGCGCCCTGGATCTGCTCCATCGACTTCTGCGTGGCCTCTTTCGGCGGCAGCTTGTCCTCTACCATCACGCGCTCAACGTTCTCGACCACCACGATGGCGTCATCAACGAGTAGCCCTATCGCCAGAACCATCCCGAACATCGTCAGGGTGTTGATGGAGAAACCGAACGCCGCAAGAACCGCGAAGGTACCCAGCAGAACCACCGGCACCGCGATAGTCGGAATGAGCGTCGCGCGCAGGTTTTGCAGGAACAGATACATGACCAGGAAGACCAGAACGATCGCTTCAAACAGGGTCTTCACCACTTCATGAATAGAAATTTTCACAAAAGGCGTGGTGTCATAGGGATAGACGACCTTCAACCCCTGCGGGAAGAACTGTTGCAGTTGCGCCAGTTTGCTCTTGATGGCTGCCGCGGTATCCAGCGCGTTTGCCCCGGTTGCCAGCTTAATCCCCAGGCCGGTGGCTGCCTGCCCGTTGATTTTGGTCACCATATTGTAGTTTTCGCCGCCGAGCTCAATGCGAGCGACATCCTTCAGGTGAACCATCGAGCCGTCCTGGTTCACCTTGAGCGTCACGCGGCCAAACTCTTCCGGTGATTTCAGGCGAGTTTGCGCGATGATGGAGGCATTCAACTGCTGTCCAGGAACCGATGGCGTACCGCCCAACTGACCTGCCGCTATCTGGTCGTTCTGCGTTTTCAACTGGTTGATAATATCCAGCGGCGTCAGCTGGTATTTATTCATCGCGTTGCTGTCGAGCCAGATGCGCATCGCATACTGGGCGCCAAACAACTGAACGTCGCCGACACCCGTCGTTCGGCTGATAGCATCTTTGACGTTCGAGGCGACATAGTCGGAGATATCATCCTGAGTGAGGTTTTTGTTGTCCGAAACAAAACCAGCGACCAGCAGGAAGCTGCTGCTGGATTTCTCAACGCCAATCCCTTGCTGCTGTACCTCTTGCGGCAGCAGCGGCATGGCGAGCTGCAGCTTGTTCTGTACCTGCACCTGGGCGATGTCCGGATCCGTTCCTGACTCGAAGGTCAGTGTGATGGTGACATTACCTGCTGAATCGCTGGTGGAAGACATGTACATCAGGTTGTCGATACCGTTCATGTTCTGTTCGATAACCTGGGTCACGGTATCCTGCACCGTCTGGGCATCAGCGCCGGGGTAGGTCGCAGAAATCGCCACGGCTGGCGGAGCAATCGTCGGATACTGGGCGACGGGCAGTTTGAGAATGGCCAGCCCGCCTGCAATCATCAAAATGATGGCAAGTACCCAGGCGAAAACCGGCCTTTGAATAAAGAAATTAGCCATGTCGTCGTTCCTTAACTGGCGGGAGTCGTGGTGGTATCTGGCGTGGCGACGACGGTAGCCCCTGGTCTGACTTTTTGTAATCCGCTGACAATCACGCGGTCACCGTTTTTCAGCCCTTCCGTCACCAGCCAGCGGTCGCCAATGGCCTGAGGCGCAACGACGGTACGTGATTCAACCTGGTTTTTATCATTAACCACCAGCACGGTTGCGTCGCCTCGCGGCGTTCGGGTCACGCCCTGCTGCGGAACCAGAATGGCATCTGGCTGTGTGCCTTCATCAATGCGGGCGCGAACGAACATCCCCGGTAACAGCAGGTGTTGAGGATTCGGGAAAATGGCGCGCAGCGTGATTGAGCCGGTGCTTTCATCCACCGTAACGTCGGAGAACTGCAGGGTGCCTTTCAGCGGATAGGGCTGACCGTTCTCCATCAGCAGCTCAACGCTGCTGGCCGTGTCGCCTTTTTGCAGACTCGTCTGCTTCAGGCGCATAAATTCATTGCTCGACTGGGTCACATCGACATAAATCGGATCAAGCTGCTGGACCGTCGCCAGCGCTGCGGCCTGCCCGTTCGTCACGAGCGCCCCTTCCGTCACGCTGGATTTGCCGATGCGGCCATCGACAGGGGACGTTACTTTGGTATACGCAAGGTTGATACGTGCGCTTTCAACGCCCGCTTTTGCGGCGACAACGCTGGCATCTGCCTGCTGGGCCGTGGCCACGGCCTGGTCATACTCTTGTTTGCTGACATACTGTGTTCCCACCAGTGGGAGATAACGTTTCACCGTCAGGTGTGCAATATTGGCCGCCGCCTGCGCCTTTGCCAGCTCGCCTTTCGCGCTGTCGTAAGCCGCCTGATAGGTCGCAGGATCAATTTGATAAAGTGAGTCCCCAGCTTTTACATCGCTACCTTCCGTGAAGTTGCGACGCAGAATGATACCGCTAACCTGTGGACGAACCTCCGCAACGCGGAACGCATCTGTTCTGCCCGGGAGTTCAGTTGTGATGGCCAGCGGCGCACTTTTCACGATATGGACGCTGACCTGAGGCGCCTGTGCATGTTGTTGTTGATTTTCCTGGCCATCGCATCCAGTGAGCAGTACAGCGCAGACAATGAAACCGGCTAAGGGTAAACGTCTGAAATGATTCGTCATGACTGTTCCTTTAAATACCCATTAACCGATGTTTGCCGTAGATCGGTAGTGGGGCAGAGGGAAAAATAAAATGTAGCTGCGTATAATAATGAGGGTATTTAATGT
>NZ_JADBQO010000086.1:0-458 GCF_014895875.1 Enterobacter cloacae complex sp. P12RS | reverse complement strand
TCAGGGTCGGCGTGGTGTCGCGGGTGGTTTCTCCCGGGTTCAGCGGCGTTTCTGTACCGTCAGGATTGACGGTGATTGCCGGGATATCCGGCGTGGCTGGCGGAACGGTATCTACCGTCAGTTCAAACGGCGTTGAGATGGTGGTATTGCCCGCGGCATCCGTGGCATGCACCGTCAGCGTATGCGGGCCGTCGGTGAGCGGGATAACGGGGGTAAAGCTCCAGCCGCCGCTGCCGTCGAGGGTCGCGGTGCCGAGCAGGGTGGTACCGTCATAGACGGTAATCACCGCATCTGCCGGCGCGGTGCCGTTCAGGGTCGGCGTGGTGTCGTAGGTGGTGTCGCCACAGTTAAGCGCCCCGATAACGCCGGCCACGTCATCCGGTACGGTGGCGATGGTGGGCGCCGCTGGGGGTGTGGTATCGACGGTCAGGGTGAAGCCGCCTGACGGCTGGCTGGTA
>NZ_JADBQO010000085.1:0-2582 GCF_014895875.1 Enterobacter cloacae complex sp. P12RS | reverse complement strand
TCTTTGATGTATTTTAAAAAATCGTGTGCCACTGCCTACGGATAAATCAGATTATATACTCAGAAAGTTTTAAGATTGTCATGCATGATGTTCGTAAAGTTAATGATGCCGTTTTCCGCAGCATTCACATACGTTGCGGTAACAACTGTTACCACAATCATTATGTTATAGTGTTGGCCTCGTCTGATTATGAAGAGTCTGCGAAATTTTTATCCGTATCAATACCGATTAAAGGTCGTTTCTGGAGTATTGATAACCATGCTCCAGCTGCTGCAATAAAACAGGTCAAAACTCCCAACAGGAAGGAAATAACACTCAGCTTTCCTGCAATAAGTAACAGCCCTGCTACTGTAGCAGTGGCTTCAGCAGCGCCCCAGACACAGGTCTGTATTGCCATTACAACAGATCGACGTCCTCGCCAGATTCTAACTGCCTGCGCCTGATACAACGGACCACAAATCATTTCTCCGGTTACTATCAGGACGACAACGATATACAGAACGGCTTGCTGCTCAGATGAGAATATTAATAATGCACATCCTGAACCGATACATAAGTTTGAAATAACAACCCGCCATAGTCGGCTTATCCTCTGTGAGAATGAAGTGATATAAACCTGTCCGATAATGATGATAATACTTGATAGAAGAAATAGAGTGCCTACCAGTTCACTGGAAAACTTTTCCACCGCATAGGTCGGCAATACATAATAAAACTGGGCATAGCCAACCATCGTCAGGAAATTAATCACCATAAAAGCGATAATTTGGTGATTACCAGTATCCTCTGATGAATTCGCTGTTTCACTTTTTGTGTCAGCCACCTCAGGATGGGTTGCAGAGGGTAGAGGACGGGTGGCTATTGCGCCCAGTGTCCCAAGTAACAAGGGAAAGGCAACAAACCAGTAACCTGTACCTGAAAGCATGAAGGACGCCAGAAATGGTGCAATACCAGCGCCAGCATTGGCTGCAACGTTTTCATATGAAAGCACACGCTCATGCTCGCCGTCATGGAAAACATGCACGATGTATGAAATTTGCGATATGACTGATACAGAGTTAGTCAGGCCAAATAACGTTGCAAGAACAATCCAGACAAAGATATCAGAAACGCCCATTGCTGCTGCAACGAGCATCAGGAATGCTGATATGGCAACACCCAACAGCGTCAGTGCGATCTCTGCTTTTCGTTCTGTTTTGTCCAGCAGGCGATGGAAAGCGAGCGCGCCTGTACGGTTCGCCACAATAGCAAACCCGACGACGATACCGGCAGCGCTACTGCTGAGTCCCACAACGCTATTAAGCCAGACAGCCATGAAGGGATAAAAAAAGCTCCAGGCCGCAGCTGAGAAAAAGCGAATAATGTATATCATTTGAATACAGGTATCCTGTCCCCATGGTCAGTTTTTACGCGTATCAGGTTGATTTCCTGCTGAACAATGTCGGTGTACCCGGTAAGCATCCCGACCCACGAATAATCCGATACCCCCACAGGCTGGATGCGGCTGCCTGGACTGGCTATCGGGGTATGAATGGATGAAATCGCCGGAACGTCCCATCCACGGATAACCGATTCTTCTGCCAGACCATACCAGTAGCTCAAGGTATTATTGATCTGCGCTGCTTGGTCATATGCGGGGACGGATTCTGCCAGACCTAATGGGAGTAATGCTGCATGCTGCAAAACAGTTGAAGGAGAATATCCATAGGCCAGAGCAACCTGTTCTACGATAGTTGCCCCACCTAAACGTCCCATATTGGCATCAATAAGATATGCTGTCGTATCTGTGGCGATAAATTCACAGTGGAAGAATCCGTTATCAAATCCTGAACGTAAGACAAGATCGTGAATAGCCGCCTGAATTTTTGCATGTACGATGGGCTCAATACCGCAGTCGTTTGGAAAATGGTTTGCCACCTCAGTAAACCGAACTCTTTCACGTCTGGACAACCCTAGGTAAATAGTTTTACCTCCCTGCACAAATCCTTCCATGCTCACTAGCGTTCCTGAACAATATTCTTGGATAATCCAGGGAAGGGTTTCACAGGATTTAGCACCGCTTGCTATTATCGCTGACTTGATCGTATGCGTCGGGTCCCGGTCTGCTTCAATATGCAGTGTGGATGTAGCAAGCGCGCCTGAACCGATCGCTGGTTTCAATATGATCGTATTGCTTTCACGTACCTTAAGCCAAGGTAGAACGAATTTATCTTCGGAAAATGAGATTTGTACCTCTTCCGGAACATGCTCAGGGACGATCTTACCGACCGCATATTTTGACGCCAGCTCAGCAAAGACGGAGGGTGGTCCTCTAAAGTTAAACTCCTCCGCGATTTTGTTGACCATCGGGAATAATTCATCAAAAAAAGTAGTAATGCTGTGGATATTCTGAGTGACATCCGGATTGGCATTCAAATAGTCAGACAGAGTATTATGGTCAGAAAAAAGAGGAATACATTGAACATCACTAATTGCTTGTAGGGCATCGCCACAAAGTGCAGATTTATCAATAGAAAGAATAAGGTCGTGACCTGCATTGCGAATAGCGTCACTAATATATTTCACCGATATCTTGTTTATTC
>NZ_JADBQO010000084.1:0-5212 GCF_014895875.1 Enterobacter cloacae complex sp. P12RS | reverse complement strand
TTTCTTTTGCTACAAGACTCAAAAATTCGACCACACGAGAATCGAATGCAATGTCAAGTTGATGGCAAACTTGTTTAATTTCAGCCACGGATGCAGTGTCAACCATATATAGATATGTCATAAGCGGCCATAAATCAAAATTGTTCTTAAATCCTCTAATTATTTCATCAGAAATAATAAATTCGCGTTCATATCGACTTAGGCTGAGTGCGCGGCGTAATATTTTGGAATCATGGTCTCTCAGTTCTAGTCTTGAAGACAGATCTCTTGTTTCTATTCCTTTCCCAAATAGCATTTCATGCATATCAGAAGGTAATAAATCCTTAAAATAATGCCAGAAATAATCAAAGCTTGATTTGCTTGATGTTTCTATACCAAGAGAGTTGTGGAGTTCTACTGCTGAGTCTATACTGAGATATTTCCTACCTGCTTCGATATCACGATAATAATTAGCAGAAAAAGGAATATCTATCCCTTCCAGAAATGTCGAAACTTTAAGATGTCCCCTTTCAACACGAAGTTGTGTCAGGAATGAACCAAGAGCATGTTTTTCATCTGTCTTGTTAGACGTTTTACCAGGGAGACTATCTACGTGTTTTGTTTCGTTTTTATCTGTTCTCATACCAGAGGCTACCATCGTTATTTGTTGATTAGATATTGACTCTATAGACATCTACCAGGTTAACCTGAATTATCAGAGAGCCTGAGTGCTATACGCGTCATGTTTTTTTTGATTTTCAACGTGGAAAATATCATCCCGATCTCTTTTGTATCTTTTACATGTGTACCTCCACAAGGAATTGACCATCGTCCACACTTCCATATCCGAAAGTTATTTCCCTGTTCGGGAACATTTACAGTTTGTATCTCATGTCCCGATGAACAAAATTCATTTAGTTCTGTTGTTGCCTTTTCAAGAATATCTTTATCAATATAGTCAAGAAGTTGATAATGATTCTCTCCGCTTTCATCATTGAGTGGTGAACGAACAGGGTAAGGGATTGAATGGCCTGTTACCTGCTCGAGTATACAATGGATCAGATGTACAGCCGAGTGTATACGCATCTGGTGATATCGCAGATCCCAATCAAGAATAGCAGTCACTTGCTGACCTGCCTGCTTTTTCAGCAAGTCAAAACCGATCTCATTAATATCAAGATAGTGTCTGATCTCTTCATCTTTTCGTTTTGTTGTGAGAACACCGATTTTTTGTTGTGATGTCAGCATATCCGGTAAAACAAGATAACCTCTGTCACCCAATTGCCCACCACCCTGTGGGTAAAAAATGGTCGGACTGAGGACACAATAGGGAGAATTTGACTCATCAAGGTTAACATGAAGGAGTCGCGTTTGGGTTTGACTTAGATAGGGGGCTGTATGGTATAGCCCAGGTACTTTATTCATATTCTTAAACCTCAATTGAATAGATACTTTTAATTATTTATTTGAATGAATGTAAATAACCTTGGCAGAATCTATGCTTTTAGTTCTTTCTCTAAAACAAAGAGTAACTTTTCCATTTGTTCCCGGGGTCCGAATGAAATTCTCAGGCAATGATCCAAAGAATAATCGGTCAGCCTGGCTATAAGGAAACCTTCACTGTTAAGACTGTTCTGGATCTCCCGGCTGCGTTCTTCACTGTCAAATTCAACAAAGACGAAATTGACATATTGGGCACTGGCTTTGACTCCGTAATCTTCAAATAAATCTACCAGTTTTCTTCCCCAGCTAAGACAATATTCTGTTGTTTTGAAAAGATGCTCACGATCCTGTAGTGCATGTTCACCAGCAAGAGCAGATAAAGCACTGACATTGTAAGGCGCCCGGCGAGCTTCCAGTTGTGGATACAGATCTGTGCTGACGTAAGCCCAGCCAAGACGCAATCCGGCAAGTCCATACGCTTTTGAAAATGTTCGTAAGCATATTGAGTTAACGCGTTTATGAACTATTTGAATACCTGCCGTATTTTCGATATCAGGTGTAAATTCTGCGTAGGCCTCATCAATGATAATGGTCGTTTCTGGCGGTATGGTTTCAACTAAAGATATCATTTCTGAAGGTGCAATATAGTGACCCAAAGGATTAGAAGGATTAACTAGGACCAGAATGTCAGGTTTATGACTGACCGCCTCTTTTAAATCCTCAGGGAGGATGCGCCCACTTTTCACTGGGATCTCACTGTATAAGGCTCCGAGAATATCAGTTCTCTTTTTGTACATCATAAAACTGTGACGAGGAGCGGTAAGCCGTGCACCCGGTTTCAGCAGACTACGCAGTGTGATATCAATCAGTTCGTCAGAGCCATTACCCGTGATGATCTGTTCCGGATTAATATTCCAGCGTTCTCCAATTGCTGCTCTCAGTGCATTGTAGGTGGGATCGGGATACAGGCTCAGCAAAGACAGATCATATTGTCCTGTTTGTATTATGTCTGGTGAACCCAACGGATTTTCATTGGCGTGCAGGCGGATGGAAGCATTATTATTTGCTCCCTCAACACATTCCCGGATTTTTTTAGAGAACATCATGAGTGGCCTCCAAGTATCCGGGATACGAGTTCTTCCAGATAAGGTGTTATTGACTCGTCATGGTCCAGATAAGGGACTGACTCCCTCACTTTTGCGTACCACAGGCGACCTGAATTTCCTAATTTTGTAGCATCCCTGATATCAGCTGCCTGAGCGGCGCAGATCAACTCAAAAGCAATAACATAGCGGGTATTCTGGAGCACCTCCGCCGTCCTGCGAGCAGCAACCAGACCGAAAGAGACTACGTCCTGAAAATCACCTGTTGTTGTTAGTGTTTGTATTGATACAGGTGTAGCCAGAGAACGATTTTCCGCTGTGACAGAAGATGACATAAACTGTCCCCCCATTAAACCAAACCGCAGCCCACCATTTTCTGCACATAGAAAAGAGGGGAGCCCGTTGCTGTTCGCACTGGTCAGCAATCTGTCTATTCGCCGGTCAGATAAGTTACACATGGTAATGATTGCTATCGTCAAATAGTCCATCGCGGCGGATATATACTGTCCGTGAAAATGACCGTTATGGAAAACCTGACCGTTTTCGGGTGTGATAAGGGGGTTATCATTTGACGAATTTAATTCATTACTCACTATTCGTTCCACAAATTCTATTGTCTCCAAAACCGGGCCAAGTATCTGTGGTGTGCAGCGAATTGAATAGGCATCTTCAATCGGCATATCTTCTTGTTTGATGCTATTCGTAAGCCTGCTTCCGAGTTCTGATGAAAGCTGTATATCATCAACCGCCAGCCTTGTTCCCTGGAGGTTATTCCATATCATCTCTGCAATTTTTTGCTGGCCTGTATGCGGTTTTAGTTGATGAACGTCGGGATGAAATGGCCGAATCCGGGCAAGAAGCGTTTCTGAGGCAAAGGCGGAGATTGACGCATATTGTTCAAGAAGTGACCTGGTTTCGATGACATTCAGGGCGGCAAGCGCAACCATGCAGGAGGTGCCGTTGATGAGTGCCAGCCCTTCCTTATAACTTAGCTCAAGCGGTGCGAGCCCCAGCTGGTGCAGAATATCTTCTGCAGCCAAGCGTTCACCATTGAACCAGGCATTGCCCTCACCAGTGAGCATACGGGCCATGGCTGCCAGTGGCCCCAGATCTCCGCTGGTGCCCAATGACCCTTTACGTGGTATCTCAGGAATCAGACCAGCGTTGTAGATTGCGATAAATCGATCGAAATTTTCCAGAGATAATGCTGAGTTGCCGCGAGAAAGTGAGATAATTCGGGCGAACATAGTTGCCCGGCAAATTATATCTGAAAATCTTTCACCAACATTTGTCGCAACACCACGGATAAGGTTTTTTTGTAATTCTTCAGCCCTTTCGAGCGGAACGAGATGATCGACAAACCCACCCATCCCAGTGTTGACACCATATATAACCGAGCCTTCTTTCACTAATTTTTCAAGGGCTCGTCTTGATGCGGCAATTCTTTCTCTGGTTTCTTCTGAAGCAACTATTTTTTTACTGAACTGAGAGAATTCAATAAAGTCTTTCAGACTGACGTTACGGCCTGGGCTGAGAATGAAGGTATCGCCTGTGGATGTGCTATTATGCTGTGTAATATTCATGACCATTTTCCTTCTGTTTGTTTGAATTAATGTTCAGTCCAGTCGGCAATAATGACGTTAATCTCTCTGTTTCCTGAAAATGCATGCCTGCCATGAGCAAACTGCAGGTTATCGAGCAGCAAAATATCGCCGGTGTTGAGATTCACGTCCTGTTCTAACCCCTTGACCAGATGAAATAAGTTAAGTGTCAGTTCTTCCGGTAGCGGTTCTCCATCGCCGAAACACATGGATTCGAGAAGTTCAGGACAATTCTGAGCAGCTTCTTTTAACTCTTCTTCGTCTTCGTTTCTGGAATCCACCCGTGCCCATTCAATCATCGCAGCAGCACCCCAGAAATGTGCCTGATTGCACCAGATCAACTCATTTTTACGAGGATGCTGACGCACCGGTGAAATACAGTCCTGCCAAAGGATTAAATCATCATTCCACCATTCAAATTCCCAACCCCTGGAGCGGCAGGCAAACTCTGCCTCTTCTTTTGTTTTTGCAGAAAGCGCTTCCTGCCAGCTTTTTTTTATTCCGGGTTTCAGATGAACTCGGTTTTCATCCGGCAGTGTTCTACGCAGTCTGAGGCCGCGTTCTGTCAGAAGTTGTAATGTTGAAGGCTCGACCAGTTTTGTTATTCGGCGCATATCGCCAATGGTAGATTCTCCGCCCTCTGTGGCGGGTTTGACGCAAGAGAAGGCAATGATTTCCGGTGGGTGTTTTACATAGGCCATTTCCTGATGGAGGATGATTGACCATGCCGGAGGCGTTCGGGTTGCCTCCATCACTTTACCTTTTATGGTTGAACGGGGAGATGAACCACCAATGTAATCTCTGGTGCGAAAACCTAGCGCATTCATTATCACTTCAAACACAGCGGGTTCTGCACTTTGCACAACGCCGCGTAGTAGCAACGCTCCGTTATTGAGCACTGCTTCCCGAATATCTGGTGCAGTTTGAGTAAAGAAGTTTTGCGTATCAGTGACCGATAACCCATCAACGGTGAATCCAGACAGTTCACTCTCATTACATTCTTTCAACATCACCATCTTAGTCTCCTTGAGTCTTAAGAAATGTTGATATGTCTGTCTACTAATTAATCGCCATGAATCATCAAAG
>NZ_JADBQO010000083.1:0-397 GCF_014895875.1 Enterobacter cloacae complex sp. P12RS | reverse complement strand
GTGGCGTGCCAGTGGTCACCCTGATTCAGTTCGGTGACGCGATAGCTGCTGGCGCCTGCTTTTTCAGCTTTGGCGGCAAGTTCCTGACGAATGTCCATCGGGGAGCCGGTGACTGACGTCACGGAGACGCTGCCCATTGGCTGCAGAT
This sequence comes from Enterobacter cloacae complex sp. P12RS, assembly GCF_014895875.1. NCBI lineage: Bacteria > Pseudomonadati > Pseudomonadota > Gammaproteobacteria > Enterobacterales > Enterobacteriaceae > Enterobacter > Enterobacter cloacae complex sp. P12RS. Next base: position 249 of record NZ_JADBQO010000083.1, on the reverse strand, counting down.
TTTGTGCCTGATCGGCATTCACTTGCTGTACGGCTGCGCTTGCGCCGAAAGAGAGAGCGGATGCCAGACCCAGGGTTGCGATGATCAATTTGGTTTTCATAGTCTTTACTCCTGAACAGGTTTTTTGCTCAACGGCGAGAAGGGTTGAACTGCTATTTTTATGCCTGGTGCCGTTGAGTGGAGAGTTATGTCTTCAGTGATTACTTAAACTTATTTGTACAGCTCGGCGGTGGCGTGCCAGTGGTCACC
>NZ_JADBQO010000082.1:0-5657 GCF_014895875.1 Enterobacter cloacae complex sp. P12RS | reverse complement strand
ACTAAAGAAATTCTTCCATTTTATGATATTGATTTTATTGAAGAGATAGCGTCATGCGGTGAGCGAGTCAAAGAACGATTAACTTTGCTCTCTACCGAAGAATACCAGTTACAACGTCGCCAGTATCAGGAAGGGCCAGACTATCTTCAATCGTTGGTTAAAACACTCGAAGCCGAACTTGAGGGCATTTGCGGTATTGCCTGTGAAAAGAATCCGCTTGGTAACTATTAGTGGATCACAGATGCAAAAAGCCGGCTTCAAAAGAAGGCTTTTCAAAAATGGCTCCTCTGAATGGGTTCGACTTTGCCAGTAGCAGACAAATAAATATTTCCCTTTCTGTCAAAACCGCCTGAATGACCACCAATCGGCGGTGATGAGCGAATAGATATAGTCACTTAATGGTAGAAGTAGGGACATGCTGCTGCATCAACTCAACGATCCAGTCAATAAAAACGCGCAGTTTAGCGTTGACGTGGCGGTTAGGCGGGAATGCCAGGTACAGGGGCATTGGAGCAATACGCCAGCGTTCAAATAGCGGAATCAAGGCACCGCAAGCCTGATGTGCTGCCGCCATATAGACCGGCAGCGCAATCACGCCCAATCCCGCTAGCCCAGCTTCGAGGTAAGCATTGCCATCATCCACAGCAAGCACATAGTTGCCCGTAATTTCAATACGTTCACTCTCACCGTGCAGCACCAGAGGATCAATCTTACCGGTGCGTGAGGACAAGAATCCCACGATGCGATGGTCCGTGTTTTCCAGCTCTCGCGGATGCGCGGGGGCACCGAGGCGTTCCACATAACTCGGTGCGACGTAAACACCGATTTGCAAATCGCCAACATGGCGCGCGATCAGTGACTGGTCATTGATTTCGCCACCCCGCAGGACGCAGTCCACGTTGTCGCCGATCAGATCCACCACCCGGTCACTTACGCCCATGTCAAACTGGATATCAGGGTAGCGCGCGTGAAAAGCCGGTAGCGCGGGCACCAGCACAAGGCGGGCGAGAGGAGTGGGCACATCCACCCTTAACCGTCCCCTGGGCGTCATCGCCGCACTGGACAGGCTGTTTTCTGCATCTTCCATGTCCGCCAGCAGGCGGATAACGCGCTCGTAGTAGACCGCGCCATCGGGAGTGACGCCGAGCCTGCGGGTGGTGCGATGGAGTAGCTTGACGCGCAGGCGCGCTTCCAGCTGCTGAATAAGCTGCGTCACCGTGGTTTTGCTCATATGGAGCGTTTGGGCAGCCTTCGTGAAGCTGCCTGCCTCCACCACGCGAGCAAAGGCGCGCATCGCATCAAAACGATCCATCCCATGTCCTCTCTTTTCACTGATTGTTTGGATATTACAAACAATGATGGACAAAGTCGCCTGTTTATCCCTCTGCTTCAGCAGCTGTAAAGTCTCTTTACGTTCACCGGGCAGAGTTCGCCCCATTACAAAGGTACACATATGACAACACGCGAAGCCGTTTTTCCCTTCGGACGCCAGGCGCTCTATGAGCGCAATCGCTATTCACCCGCCATCAAATCTGATGGCTTCTTGTTTGTTTCGGGGCAGGTGGGTAGCCGGGAAGATGGTTCGCCTGAAGAGGATATAAAAGCGCAGATCCGTCTGGCGTTTGATAACCTTAATGCTGTTCTCACGGCTGCGGGCTGCACGTTCGATGACGTGGTTGACGTTACCCTTTTTGTTGTCGATCCCGAGTCAAACCTCGACGCTATCTGGAGTGTCCTGCCAGACTATTGGGGGGAAGCACCTTATCCGACGCTGACCGGGATCGGCGTGACGTGGCTGTACGGATTCAAGTTTGAGATAAAGGTGATTGCCAGGCTACCCTGAGCGTTACGGATCTTTCCGACGGTCAAAAGGTAAGTCAGAGGAAAATTTATGAAGGCAGCGGTTTATGACGTGGAAGGCGCTCCCGGCGTCCTGCAATATGTCGATGTTCCGGATCCGGTCGCAGGGCCTGACGATGTCCTGATTTCTGTCGAGGCTATCTCAATTGAAGGGGGAGATCTGATCAACCGACGTTCAACTCCGCCGCCTTTTCCTTCATGGATCGTTGGCTACGCGGCCGCGGGGACGGTGGTTGCCGTCGGGTCGAAAGTTCGTAGCCGCAAGGTTGGAGACAGAGTGACTGCTTTTAGCATGCAGGGATCGCATGCGGAACGTTGGGCTGTGCCTGCGGAACGAACGTGGCTTATACCAGACGGAGTGGATGCAGCAGAAGCGGCGGTGGTACCGATCTCCTTTGGAACCGCATATCACTGCCTCTTCACACGAGGCATGCTCCGGCACGGAGAAACCGTTCTGATTCAGGCAGCAGCGGGTGGCGTGGGGCTCGCGGCCGTTCAGCTTGCCTCACAAGCTGGCGCGACGGTCATCGCCGTGGCAAGCGGAACGCAGCGAAAAAACCGGTTGCTGGAACTGGGGGCCGATCATGTTGTGGATCGTGTAGAGAATAACGTCGTGGAAAGTGTCCGACAGGTCACTCGTGGCACCGGTGTTAACCTCGTTATCGATCCGGTAGGGACGACGTTGCCTGCGTCGCTTTCTGCACTCGCGCCGGAAGGGCGTCTCGTTTTCGTCGGTAATGCGGGCGGTGGCAGCCTGACAGCCGACTTATGGCCGGCAATGCAGTCTAACCAGACGCTCATGGGAGTATTCATGGGCCCCCTTTTTGAAAGGCCCGAGGTTCGGGCAAGCGTGGACGAGATGTTGCAGGCTGTAGCGACAGGGCGCATCAGGGTTGTCATTGACCGCATCTTCCCCCTGGCTAACGCTGCCGCGGCCCATGAATACGCCGAGACAGCGAAACCGCTTGGCCGTATTGTTATGAAGCCATGATGGGGGTTGACCTTAGCTTGGCCCCCACAATGCTCCCGATGCGGAAGCCGCCTCGCATTTCGTTTATCCGATCCGCCATAATTCTTTTAACCGTAAAAACAGTTTTTTATTATCAGCCTTCTTAGTGACGCAATTCGTTCCCACCAGCGCTGCCCTTCGATGGATAACGGCTCTCTGCCCACTTAATTACGAAAAGGAAATCACCATGAATCTGATGAATAATTGCGCATCTCCTGGCATGAATGTTATATTAAAATATAATATTAGGAGGTGCGCTATGTATAAAACTCGCCTGAAAAAGGTCGGCGGATCCATCATGCTGGCGGTTCCTCCCGCCGTGCTGAAAACGCTGGAACTGTCGACGGACAGCGAAGTCGGCATGACCATCAATAATGGCTGCCTGATCATTGAACCCCAAAAACGGCCTCATTATTCGCTTGAGGAGCTGCTGGCGCAGTGCGATCCGCACGCTGAAATGAGTGAAGAGGATCGGGAATGGATTGATGCGCCTGCGGTAGGAAAGGAGATCCTGTAAATGGACAGAGGGGAAATCTGGCTTGTTTCACTGGATCCGATTGCTGGCCACGAGCAAAGCGGAAAACGTCCGGTTCTCATCGTGTCGAAGGCATCGTTTAACAAGCTGACCCGGCTACCGGTAGTGGTTCCCGTCACCAGCGGCGGTAACTTTGCTCGCACGGCAGGTTTCACCGTTTCACTGGAAGGGGCGGGGACAAAAACGATGGGCGTTATTCGCTGCGACCAGCCCAGAACTATTGATATGGCTGCCCGAAACGGCATGCGGCTGGAACGCATACCTGATGCCGTTGTAAATGAAGTGCTTGCCAGGCTGGATGCGATTCTGAGTTAACATCAGAGACGCAGAAAAGCAAAAAGCCTGCTTTAAAAGCAGGCTTTTCAAATTTGGCTCCTCTGACTGGGATCGCCTTTGCCAGTAACAGGCTAATACATAAGCTAAACTTGAATTCACTTGTTGTCAAGACCACCAGAATGACCACCATTTTTCTCCCCTATACGCCGATAGAATCACTGGGGGATAATTACACTTTAATCATTTATATAAAAATTAGTTAAGGATTCGCGGGTAATCATGAAAAAACATGGCACCCTAACTTGGATCTCATTTGCCAGTGACTGGCGAAAAATTAAGCAAAAAGAGGATTCTTATTTGCTCAAGCCAACCAGAATAATCACCAAACTAATGAGCTAGTAAACCATTAAGGTATAGGCTTGGTTTACACCAGATAGGGTGTAACTAGTTGTATGGAATGCTTAAAAGTGATCATATGCAACTCTCATGGTTGATTGCATCTTTAATCATACATTCTGGTAATTGCACTTAACTACAAAATCTGAGATCGTTTTAACATTTGATGACTTCAAATGAATTCGGTGAGCTATCCTTAGGTTGTACTGACACTAGGCTAAGGGATTGTAAACAGCCGTAGCCGTCAGTTCTGAGGGATCCCTTCTGCTCACCATACTTTTGAGTCCATTGGCAAAAAAAATCGAGCAGGATTCAGACATATGGCAAATATAAGGATTAAATACCATGCTAATGAACACAGCATTCTATATGCGGAGACTGGAGGCTGTTGCCCGCTCTGTACATCACCTATGATGTTCAAGAAAGCAAGTTCTAGACATCCTAGTATAGGATATGAGATTGCTCATATTTATCCATTAAATCCGAATGAATCGCAGGCAAAGGCTCTTGAGCAATATTCAGTACCTGATGACATCAATTCCCTTGAAAATGTAATTCTCTTATGCCCAAATTGCCATACAAAGTATGACAAAGATTTCAAAATCGAAGAATATCTTAGGCTTTATAATATTAAAAATGGCTATCTTAGTGAGACAAAGGCAAAACAAACAGCTTCTCAATATGCTCTGCAAGATGAAGTGTGCGAAATATTAGATCTCATTGTGCTTGGTGATGATAATTTTGCAAATTTTTCTGAGACTAAACTAGATGTCAGTTCGCTTAATGAAAAACTCAAGACCGATATGAGTCCTTTGCAGAAGCGAGAAATTCGTTCAAATGTTATCGACTATTTTGTACCTATTAGGAATCATATCCGACTTCTCGAACAGTTGGATCAAGCCGCCATACGAATACTACAGAATCAAGTAAATACCTATTATCTGATAATGGAAAAGCAAAACCCTAAGAATAAGGATTTAGTTTTTAACTATGTTTCACAATGGATAAGCTTGAAGTCTGGTAAATCCATTATTGCATCCAAGATCCTTACATCTTTTTTTATCCAAAATTGCGAGGTATTCGATGCTAGTTCCAACTAAATTCACGAGTCTTGAAGAGTCGACCATTTTTAAAATGCTAGTCATTTTAAAAAACAAAGTAGACGACGAAAAAATGTCGGATTTATTGACAAGAACTTCGGCGAGCTTTCAAGATGCTTCGGAATTTTTACATGCTTTAGATATCCTATATGTTCTTGGTTTGATTGATGTTGATGTTTCGATGGAAACGATAAAATATGCTAAGTAAAATAATCTGCTCACTTTTCAATCATGGTGGAATATCATTCAATTATGGCTTGAATGTAATTCTTGGCGATGATAATGCTAAAAACTCAATTGGAAAATCCTCTGCTTTGATGGTCATTGATTTTGCTGTGGGTGGTATGTCTCTTTTGGATGATAAGGCTGGTATTATCAAGTCTATGGGGCACCATAGTTATATCTTTGAATTTATTTTTGACGATGTTGTATATTATTTTAAACGGTCAACAAGTGAATCCAATGTGGTTCATGTGTGCAA
>NZ_JADBQO010000081.1:0-881 GCF_014895875.1 Enterobacter cloacae complex sp. P12RS | reverse complement strand
CGAGTTGATAAATATAATAGGTAAAACTGAATATATTATTTGTGCCGACAAGAGTAAACATAATCATCCAAATAATAAAACTATTGCTCGAATTTTGGTTCAATACCCGGAAGCAATATTTCATTTTAGTAGTAATAATGAAGATGTTAGGAGTATTTTCAATGAGAACAATGTGTTAGAATGTCAAGCGGAATGCACTTATTCTTCAAATGGAGTGAATGTAAGATACTATGAGTGTAAGTAATTGCATAAAAATCAGGGTTTTAGGCTCTGAATCAACAGGGTATCTATTCAAGGCCAGTTCTTGCGATGCAGCTTTTGTGATTTCCTCGAAGCATGGCCTTTGCCATCGGAAGGGTAATTGCGAACCATTTAAGGCGAAAATTGCAAGTTGCTGTAGGCAATGTAGCATTCAACCTGAAGTAAACGGTCTTTCTTTCGACCGAATGTCAACACTCCTTAATGCTGAAGATGTATATAGCTTTCCAGATAAAGATTTAGTTATTACACGAGTTAGTGGTAATGCCACACATCCCTTACGCATAGGTGAAATAGAAAATATATCAGGTAAGACTTTTTATCTTAATGCTTTCAAGGAAAAAGATACTGAACCTGGAAGAATCATGCTCAATTTTCCGCAACCAGTCCCGCAAGGGCTAATAAAGTATAATATTGAATCAAATTCGACTCCCGATTTAATCGAAAAATCAAAAGGATATAAAGGTGTTTCGGGCGGGTTAGTTTTAGAATATCCAGAATCAGATTTTCCTGTTGCACATGCTGTAATAATCGAAAATGGGAAAAATAACGATCTTATAGCTGAGAGTTTGAATGATATAGATCATGATGTGATTAATAAATTTTTTGACTGTGTCTTATTT
>NZ_JADBQO010000080.1:0-1934 GCF_014895875.1 Enterobacter cloacae complex sp. P12RS | reverse complement strand
AGAGTTTATAATGTAATTTTCGATGGAATAACAGGATAAAGTAACAATACCATCTGAATTATGCTCAAAAATATCAAAGTCATGATCAACAAAGAAAAAACAGCTCTCCAATACTTCTTTATCATCATGTTGGATTGCATGCTCGTAAAGCTCGATTATTTGTTTTTTTCCTTTAGCGACCAGATGTCCTGCCTCACAATAAACAGGGTTACGTTTCATCCATTCATCATAAACTGGATAATCATCAACTCCTTCAAAAACAAATATTTTTTCGAAAATGGATGTTTTAAGTAATATTTCTTGTTTTAGAGGGTTTTTAGAGTGAACCTCTTTTTTCATAACATTTAAAAGGCTTATGCTCATTGTTAATTACCTTTTCGTACTTTCATTGCAGTTGCATATGGGTCTAAATCATTGTCAAAAATAAATGGCGAATGTGTAATAGCAATGACTTGTCTCACATTCTCACCAGCATTCAAATCAGGTAGAATCATCCGTTGCCAATCAATTGATAAGGAAAGCTCTGGCTCATCAATTAGAATTATTTTGGGCGAGTTGTCATTTAGATAAATTGTTGCCATTAATGAAATAACTTGTTTTTCGCCTGAGGATAAGTCATTTAGAGAAATTCGATCACCTGTATAATTATCTCTAACAATAACTTCTAGGCTTTGCGGATCAAACTTTAATGATTTTGAATCACCTGCAGAAGAAAGGTATTTGTCACAAACAGCTACAAACTTTTCAATCTTAGACTCTTGTTCTTTGGTTTCTTGAATAACTGAATTTAGTTGAGTCAAGAAGTATTTCAAGTATGTGATGTCTTTAATTGAATCACTATTATATAACCTCTTTAGAGAACCGATTAAAGAATTCTTTTTTGTTTCAGATGCTCTTCTCTCTCGTGGATTAGTACCAGAATCTTCCACTCGATTTAAAAATCTTTCTAAGTCTTCTATCGAAGGTAGAGCGTTTTGTTCTTTTGCTATTCGATCGTTATTGCCATATTTAATTAGGTCTTCAAGCATTTTAGCACTTAAAGATCTATAACCTAGATTTGATGTCCTTTCAATCTCTAAAGTTAAACCCTTTAAAGCATCTTCAACATCTTTTAGTCCATAAGAAATCCCATCGCGCTGTAATCTCATTCCTCTTTTTCTACCAAACATCCGATTACTACTAATTTCCCTTTCATCACGTGGAACTGTTTCGAAACTTTTTTCAACTCTTCGATATGTCGGAAGGAAAATCACATCCACATTTCTAAGTGCTTCGGCAATAGATCGGAATGTATTGTTCTTAGAATAATGTATCTTATAATTATGTTGTTCTTTAGATTTTATTTTATTTGTGAGGTTATCTTTTAACTCTCTAAGGAAGTGATTTATATAATCTTTTGGGTATTTCACAAAGTTGTATATATCATTCACTAGTGGGTCGTCATGATATTCATTATATTTAGAATCAATTAATGATTTTGCAAATTTAGTGATGTCCCGATCATTCCAAAATGACTCTCCCAAGGAGAATCTTTCGTTAAGGAAAGACCTGATTTCTTCTAGAGGTATTAGCGATGCTCTGTCATTATTTATTTCAAGTTCATTATGACCAAGGAGTTTTATAAATATTGATTTAAAATCAATTCTCATCAAATTGGCAAAATCTTGCTCTAAAAGAAGCCTGATGGCATTTAGTATTGTTGTTTTACCTGCGCCATTCTCAGATACAAAAATGGTCGTTTTACCTTTCATGGTCATTGTTATGTCTTTATAACCATGAACACCAGTCATTCTAAAATACTCAATCGGGTACTCATCATTCTCTGCCATTTTAAATCCTTTCATTTATGCTAATGTAATTTTCGATAAGTGAATTAATTTATTATTCTACTTAGAGTTGAACGGGACGAACCATCCTTTGCAAGATGTTTATTC
>NZ_JADBQO010000008.1:0-200693 GCF_014895875.1 Enterobacter cloacae complex sp. P12RS | reverse complement strand
TTTCAGAACCCCCTGGCGAATTAAGCATCGGTTTGTTTCCTATATATATGAATTCCTTATGTTTAATTTGGAAAAAGGCAATTCCTATAAACGAATGTTAAACGACTCGTTTTTTCTTATGACCCAAAAAAGACTTCTGGATGGCTGAAAAATTGGTTGAAATTTGTGCTATTACTTCAGGATGTAATAATCGCAATAAGAATGAGGTTAATTTTTTGTGGCTGGATATTTCGCGGAAACAAAACGTAACAGGTAGCGGTTGTGACGGGGTAGTGGTTTAAAAACGCTGACTTTACGCTGACAAAAACTGACAGGGCAGAATAAAATAATGGCCAGCAAATGCTGGCCATTTTCTGTTACGTTGCTTAGAAGCTGGCGTTGCGTGGTGTACGCGGGAACGGAATTACGTCACGCACGTTCTGAACACCAGTAACGTAGGCGATCAGACGCTCGAAGCCCAGACCGAACCCAGCGTGCGGAACGGTGCCATAACGGCGCAGATCGCGATACCAGCTGTAGTCCGCAGGGTTGAGCCCCATCTCTGCCATGCGCGCGTCAAGCACGTCCAGACGCTCTTCACGCTGAGAACCACCAATGATTTCACCGATGCCCGGCGCCAGTACGTCCATCGCTGCCACGGTTTTCCCGTCTTCGTTAAGGCGCATATAGAAGGCCTTAATGTCTTTCGGGTAGTTTTTAACGACAACCGGCGCTTTGAAATGTTTCTCGGCGAGATAGCGTTCGTGCTCAGATGCCAGATCAACGCCCCAGTAAACCGGGTTCTCAAACTTCTCACCGCATTTCTCGAGGATCGCCACCGCGTCGGTATAGTCCACCTGCGCAAAGTCGGCAGAGACGAAACGCTCCAGACGCGCTACAGCATCGCTGTCTACGCGTTCGGCGAAGAACTTCATGTCGTCAGGACGCTCTTCCAGCACCGCTTTGAAGACGTACTTCAGCATAGCTTCTGCGAGACCTGCAACGTCATTCAGATCGGCAAACGCCACTTCCGGCTCCAGCATCCAGAACTCCGCCAGGTGGCGGCTGGTGTTGGAGTTTTCGGCGCGGAAGGTTGGGCCGAAGGTATAGATCTTAGACAGCGCACAGGCGTAGGTTTCGCCGTTGAGCTGGCCGGATACCGTCAGGAAGGCTTCTTTACCAAAGAAGTCTTTGTCGTAGTCGACTTTACCTTCCGGCGTGCGCGGCAGGTTTTCCATGTCCAGCGTCGAGACGCGGAACATTTCGCCTGCGCCTTCCGTATCGGACGCGGTGATCAGCGGGGTAGACACCCAGAAATACCCCTGCTCATCGAAGAAGCGATGCAGCGCCTGGGCCAGCGTATGGCGCACGCGAGCCACCGCACCAATCAGGTTGGTACGCGGACGCAGGTGTGCGACTTCACGCAGGTATTCAATGCTGTGACGTTTTGCCGCCATCGGGTAGGTGTCCGGATCTTCAACCCAGCCAGTCACTTCAATGGCAGAGGCCTGGATCTCGAAACTCTGGCCCTGGCCCGGAGATGCCACGACCACACCGGTGACGATAACGGAACAACCCGTCGTCAGGCGCAGAACGTCATCATTGTAATTGGGCAGAGAATTATTAATGACGGCCTGTACAGGATCAAAGCAGGAACCGTCATAGACGGCAAGGAAGGAGATGCCAGCTTTAGAATCTCGGCGAGTACGCACCCATCCGCGCACGGTGACCTCCTGGTCAACGGCGACACGGCCCTGGAGTACGTCGGCTACAGGCACAACGCTCATAATATTCTCTCTGTTAATAGTCGGAAAAAATAAACACTTGTCCACCCCAAGACGGGGGGATATCTATGTTACCTGCCAACCGCTATCAGACAAGTAAATTTCGCAGTCAAAAGAGAAGAATTGAGAAATAAATAAGGGAAGGGAGCCCTGAAGGCTCCCGTAAGCGCTTAACTGGCTTTTTTGATCTGGGGGAGATCGAACGCTTTGCGCAATGCGCGAACAAACGCTTTGTCATGGCAGATGGTTTTACCCGGGCTGTCAGAGAGCTTAGCCACCGGCTTGCCGTTACATTCCACCAGCTTTATCACGATATTCAGAGGTTTTACCTGAGGAATGTCGCAGGTCAACCGGGTACCGATCCCGAAGCCCAGATTAATTCTGGCATTGAAATGACGATACAGTTCGACGGCTTTCGCCAGGTCGAGATTATCGGAGAAGACCAGCACCTTGCTCATCGGGTCAATGCCGAGTTTTTGGTAATGAGCAATCGCCTTTTCGCCCCATTCAACCGGATCCCCTGAGTCGTGGCGTAACCCCTGGTAACGCTCAGCGAACTCGGGACCAAAGTCGCGCAGGAAGGCATCCATCGTAATACAGTCGGTCAGGGCGATCCCGAGTTGATTCGGGTACTCTTCAAGCCACGCAGCCAGCGCCGCACGCTGGCTGTTAGCCAGGTCCGGGCTAATTTGCTGATGCGCCTGGAACCACTCGTGCGCCTGAGTGCCCATTGGCGTCAGGTTGAGGCGACGCGCCAAATCGTAGTTGCTGGTACCCACGAACCACGGCTCCTGCTGCAGACGTTCAACGATAGCCTGCTGAACCTCGCGAGAGAAGCGGCGACGGGTGCCGAAATCCATCAGGCGGAAGCGGGACATATCCAGCCCTTCGGTCAGCGTTGAGAATGCCTCAAGTTTGTTCTCCAGTGAGGCGACCGCCTGTTCGACGCCCGTTTCAGGCGAACGGTAGCGGTGAGCCAGCTCGCTGATGACGGCCAGAAGCGGCACTTCCCACATGATCACTTCCCGCCACGGACCTTCAAGACGAATATCCAGCTTGCCGTTTTCGTTGGTCACGGTGACCTGTTCAGGCTTATAGCGGAAGTCGCGCAGCCAGTTCAGATAGTCCGCTTTAAAGAAAGGCAGGCCAGAAAGCCACTGATATTCGTCATCGGTGAGCGCCAGATGCTGCATCGCATCGACCTGTTCACGAATGGAGTCTGCGTAGATACCGAGCAAGTCGTCACCACGGCAGCGGAATTCCGCCGCGACGTGAACGTCATAGTAATGGTGGAAAACGGCTTGCTGCATATGCAGTTTATACGCGTCGGTATCCAGCAACGTATGCAGAACCGGAGAAGCGAATTGAGTCATAGGTGCGCTGTAGCATCCTCTCACGGGAGCGTTTAGTACAATAAACAACTCCGGAGTATACCTTGTTTAGTGATTTATTGAACCCCGATCACAACATAAGCACACTTTATGGTCGAGAGCATTTCGTGCCCCGTGTTATACAAATGTAGCGAAAAAGGTGTTTAAGCCTGAAAAGATGAAGATTCTGCATAGCGCGTTTTACGCAACAGGAATATATTGAAACGTTACTCGACAAACGATGCATAAGGTTTTCTATGACACAACAGCCACAAGCCAAATACCGCCACGACTACCGTGCGCCGGAATACCTGATTAGCGATATCGACCTGACTTTTGACCTGGATGCCACAAAAACCGTTGTGACGGCGGTAAGCCAGGTGACGCGCCACAGCGCGACTGCCGTACCGCTGCGTCTGGATGGCGAAGACCTGACGCTGGTCTCCCTGCACATTAACGATGAAGCCTGGTCAGATTATAAAGAAGAAGGCAACCAGTTGGTCATCGACAACCTGCCGGAACGCTTTACGCTGCGCATCGTGAATGAAATCAGCCCTGCCGCCAACACGGCGCTGGAAGGGCTCTACCAGTCAGGCGTGGCGCTCTGTACCCAGTGTGAAGCCGAAGGCTTCCGCCACATTACCTGGTACCTGGACCGCCCGGACGTGCTGGCGCGCTTTACCACCAAAATCATTGCCGATAAAACCCTCTATCCGTTCCTGCTCTCCAACGGTAACCGCGTGGGTGAGGGCGAGCTGGAAAATGGCCGTCACTGGGTGCAGTGGCAGGATCCGTTCCCGAAACCGTGCTACCTGTTTGCGCTGGTGGCGGGTGATTTCGACGTGCTGCGCGATACCTTCAAAACCCGCTCTGGCCGCGAAGTGGCGCTGGAGCTGTTCGTTGACCGCGGCAACCTTGATCGCGCGCCGTGGGCGATGACTTCACTCATTAACTCCATGAAGTGGGATGAAGAGCGTTTCGGCCTTGAATACGATCTCGACATCTATATGATCGTTGCTGTCGACTTCTTCAACATGGGCGCGATGGAGAATAAAGGCCTTAACATCTTTAACTCCAAGTACGTGCTGGCGCGTACCGATACCGCTACCGATAAAGACTACCTCGATATCGAACGCGTTATCGGCCACGAGTATTTCCATAACTGGACCGGTAACCGCGTCACCTGCCGCGACTGGTTCCAGCTGAGCCTGAAAGAGGGGCTGACCGTCTTCCGCGATCAGGAGTTCAGCTCCGATCTGGGCTCGCGGGCGGTCAACCGCATCAACAACGTGCGCACCATGCGCGGCCTGCAGTTTGCGGAAGATGCCAGCCCAATGGCGCACCCGATCCGTCCGGATAAAGTCATTGAGATGAATAACTTTTACACCCTGACGGTGTACGAGAAGGGCGCTGAAATTATCCGCATGATCCACACCCTGCTGGGTGAAGAGAATTTCCAGAAAGGGATGCAGCTTTACTTCGAACGTCACGACGGCAGCGCGGCTACCTGCGACGACTTCGTGCAGGCGATGGAAGACGCGTCCAACGTTGATCTTTCTCACTTCCGCCGTTGGTACAGCCAGGCCGGGACCCCGATTGTCACCGTTAAGGACGACTACAACCCGGAAACCGAGCAGTACACTCTGACCATCAGCCAGCGCACGCCGCCAACCGCCGAGCAGGAAGAAAAATATCCGCTGCACATTCCGTTCAGTATTGAGCTGTACGACAACGAAGGCAACGTCATCCCGCTGCAGAAGGGCGGCCACCCGGTGCACCACGTGCTGAACGTGACCCAGACAGAGCAGACCTTTATCTTCGATAACGTCTACTTCCAGCCGGTGCCTGCGCTGCTGTGCGAGTTCTCCGCGCCGGTGAAGCTGGAGTACAAGTGGAGCGACCAGCAGCTGACGTTCCTGATGCGTCACGCCCGCAACGATTTCTCCCGCTGGGACGCGGCGCAGAGCCTGCTGGCAACCTACATCAAGCTTAACGTGAACCGTTACCAGCAGGGCCAGCCGCTGACGCTGCCGGTGCATGTGGCAGACGCGTTCCGCGCCATCCTGCTGGACGAGAAGATTGACCCGGCGCTGGCGGCTGAAATTCTGACGCTGCCGTCCGCGACTGAAATTGCGGAGCTGTTCGACATCATCGACCCGATTGCCATCGTGGCGGTGCGCGAAGCGCTGACCCGCACGCTGGCGACCGAACTGGCGGATGAATTCCTGGCGCTCTACAACGCTAACAAGCTTGACGCGTATCGCGTGGAGCATGCGGATATCGGCAAGCGTACCCTGCGCAATACCTGCCTGCGCTATCTTGCGTTTGGTGAGGCCGAACTGGCGAACGCGCTGGTGAGCAAGCAGTATCACGAAGCGGATAACATGACTGATGCGCTCGCGGCCCTGGCGGCAAGCGTTGCCGCTGAACTGCCGTGCCGCGATGCGCTGATGCAGGAGTATGACGACAAGTGGCACCAGGATGGTCTGGTGATGGACAAGTGGTTTATTCTGCAGGCGACCAGCCCGGCGGCCGATGCGCTTAGCAAGGTTCGCAGCCTGCTTAAGCACCGTTCGTTCACCATGAGCAACCCGAACCGCGTTCGCTCGCTGATTGGCGCATTTGCCAGCAGTAACCCGGCCGCGTTCCACGCCGAAGACGGCAGCGGATACCAGTTTATGGTGGAAATGCTGACCGAGCTGAACAGCCGTAACCCGCAGGTTGCATCACGTCTGATTGAGCCGCTGATCCGCCTGAAACGCTATGATGCGCAGCGCCAGGCGAAGATGCGCGCCGCGCTTGAGCAACTGAAAGGGCTGGAAAATCTGTCTGGCGATCTGTACGAGAAGATTGCTAAGGCGCTGGCCTGATGTAAAAAGCCCGGTGGCGCTACGCTAACCGGGCCTACGTGGGGGCGCGGGGCATCGGTTTTCTCCCTCTCCCTGTGGGAGAGGGCATCAGGCATTGGCCTTTATCCGCTGAATCTCCGCTTCCCCACGTTTCATCACCCGATTCAGCACTTCGGCTTCCAGCTCCGCCAGTCTCGCCGAGCCCACGCGACGAGGGCGCGGGATGTCCACCGTCAGATCCAAACCGATTTTCCCGTTTTCTATAAGCAATACCCGGTCCGCCATCGCCACGGCTTCGCTCACGTCATGCGTCACCAGCAGTACCGTAAAGCCGTGCGCCTGCCAGAGGGATTCAATCAGATCCTGCATTTCTATCCGCGTCAGGGCATCAAGAGCGCCGAGCGGCTCATCAAGCAGCAGCAGGCCGGGACGGTGAATCAACGCTCGCGCCAGCGCCACGCGCTGCTTCTGGCCGCCCGACAGCGCCGCAGGCCATTCACCTGCACGGTTTTCCAGCCCGACGGCGGCCAGCGCCTGACGGGCTTCATCCCGCCAGTTGCCTTTGAGCCCCAGCCCGACGTTATCAATCACCGTTTTCCACGGCAGCAGGCGCGCATCCTGAAACATCATGCGCGTATCGTCCTGAATATTGGCCAGCGGCGTGGTTCCTGCCAGAATCTCTCCTCCGTTGGGGGCTTCCAGCCCGGCTAAAAGACGCAGGAGTGTGCTTTTTCCGCCGCCGCTGCGCCCGACTACAGCCACAAACTGGCCGGCGGGAATGTGCAGATCCAGCCCGTTAAGGATAGTGTTTTCGCCGTAGCGTTTGGTTACGCCGTTCAGCAGCAGCGGCGTGCCCTGATTTAGTCGTGCGGTATTCATGCTTTCGCCTCCTGAAGGGTATAGGCCGGGTTCCAGCGCAGCCAGCTGCGCTCCAGCCACTGTGCGCTGACGTCGGCGAGTTTGCCGAGCAGTGCATACAGAATGATGGCGACCACCACCACGTCCGTTTGCAGGAATTCGCGGGCGTTCATCGCCAGGTAGCCAATACCGGAGTTGGCTGAGATGGTTTCCGCCACAATCAGCGTCAGCCACATCAGGCCGAGCGCAAAGCGCACCCCGACCATAATGGAGGGCAGGGCGCCCGGCAGAATCACGTGAGCAAAGAGGGAAAAACCCGATAAGCCGTAGCTGCGCGCCATCTCCACCAGACCGCGATCGATATTGCGGATGCCGTGCCAGGTGTTGATGTATATCGGGAACAGCGTGCCCAGCGCCACGAGGAAGATTTTGGCGCTCTCATCGATCCCAAACCACAAAATGACCAGCGGGATCAGCGCCAGATGCGGCACGTTGCGCAGCATCTGGATGGAGGTATCCAGCAGCCTTTCCCCCCAGCGTGAAAGGCCGCTGATCAGACCCAGCACCAGACCGATGCTGCCGCCGATGGAAAACCCAATCACCGCGCGCCAGGAGCTGATCGCCAGATGTTGCCACAGCTCTCCGCTGACGCTCAGCGACCAGAACGCTTCGATAACGCCCTCCGGAGAGGGCAAAATGCGGCTCGACAGCCAGCCGGTAGACGATGCGAGCTGCCAGAGCGCCACAATGCCGACGGGTAAAAACCACGGCGCGGCGCGCAGCAGCCATTTTTGTGAGGTGGCAGACATGGTCACTCCTTAGCTCTGTGCGGCTTTACGGGGAATGAATTCGTTCGCCACGGCTTCGCCCTGCAGCTGGAGCCGCTGCGGCTGCGGAACCTCCGGAATGGCGACATCCAGGTGCGGGAACAGCAGTTCGCCCACCTTGTACGCCTCTTCCAGGTGCGGGTAACCGGAGAGAATGAAGCTGTCGATGCCCAGCTCGGCGTATTCATTGATGCGCGCGGCCACGGTCGGCCCGTCGCCCACCAGCGCCGTGCCCGCACCGCCGCGCACCAGGCCGACGCCTGCCCACAGGTTCGGGCTGATCTCCAGATTCTCGCGCTTGCCGTTGTGCAGGGAGGCCATCCGGTGCTGTCCGACGGAGTCGGTTTTGGCAAACGCAGCCTGCGCCTTTGCGATGGTCTCGTCGTCCAGATGGGAAATCAGGCGGTCTGCGGCCTGCCAGGCTTCTTCATTGGTTTCGCGCACAATCACGTGCAGGCGAATCCCGAAGCGCACTTTGCGGCCATGGGCGGCGGCTTTGGCGCGGACCTGGGCAATTTTCTCTTTCACCAGCTCGGGCGGCTCGCCCCAGGTCAGATAGAGATCGACCTGCTCGGCGGCCAGATCCTGGGCCACATCCGACGATCCGCCAAAATAGAGCGGAGGGCGCGGCTGCTGCACCGGCGGGAAGTAGAGCTTCGCGTCGCGAACGTGAATATGCTTACCTTCAAAGGTGACGGTTTCGCCTTCCAGCAGGCGTCGCCAGACGCGGGTAAATTCGGCGGAGGCTTCATAGCGCTCGGTATGGTCGAGGAACACGCCGTCACCCGCCAGCTCCTGCGGATCGCTGCCCGTCACCAGGTTAAACAGAGCGCGGCCGTTGGAGAGCCTGTCCAGCGTTGCTGCCTGACGCGCCGCCACGGTGGGTGAAACGACGCTCGGACGCAATGCAACCAGGAATTTAAGGCGCTGGGTGACCGGGATCATCGACGCGGCCACCAGCCAGGCATCCTCGCACGAGCGTCCGGTCGGGATCAGCACGCCGGTAAAACCGATTCGGTCCGCCGCCTGGGCAATCTGCTGAAGATAGCCATGGTCAACCGGGCGCGAGCCCTCTTCTGTACCAAGATAGTGTCCATCACCGTGGGTGGGTAAAAACCAGAAAAGATTCAGACTCATGATTTAGCTCCTTCTTTGCCAGCGGGCTGCCAGATGCGTTCGCGAATATTGACCTGTTTTGGTACCAGGCGGTTTTGATAGAAGAGGTCAGCAGTCTGTTGCTGAAGCGCGGCGACGTGTGCGTCGACAGGCGCAATGGTGGTAGGCGGACGGTGACTGAGGTAGCTCGCGATCACCGGCTCAGGTAAGCCCATGGTTTTTGCCAGCAGGGCGATGCTCGCCTGACGCTGGCTCTGGGTCAGGGCATCTGCCTGCGTAAAGGTATCCAGTACGCCCTGAATAAACGCGCCGTTTTTTTCGGCATAAGGGCGTGAGGCGAGGTAGAACGAACCGGTTTGCTTCAGCGTGGTACCGTCTTTCAGCACCCGTACGCCACCCTGCAGTAATGCCGCAGAGTAGTACGGATCCCAGATAGCCCAGGCATCAACGTTCTTCTGCTGGAACGCGGCGCGCGCGTCGGCGGGCGTCAGGTAAACGGGCTGAATGTCGGTGAACTTGAGCCCGGCTTCCTGTAAGGCGCGCAGCAGCAGGTTGTGCGAGCTGGAACCTTTCTGGAAAGCGACCTTACGCCCTTTAAGGTCGGAGACGCTTTTAATGTCACTGTTTTCAGGTACCAGGATGACTTCGGCTTTCGGCTTAGCGGGTTCTACACCGACGTATACCAGGTCTGCCCCGGCAGCCTGAGCGAAAATAGGCGGGATGTCGCCCGTACTGCCCAGATCGATACTGCCGACGTTCAGGGCTTCAAGCATCTGCGGCCCTGCCGGGAACTCCACCCATGAGAATTTGGTGTCCGGGAAGCGTTTTTCCAGCAGCTGGTGGCTTTTTGCCAGCACCATACTGACGCTGCCTTTTTGGTAGCCAATCCGTAAACTGTCCGGTGCGGTTTCTGCGGCATGTGCCAGCGCGGTAAACGCCATCAGGCCAGCCAGTCCGAGGCGGGTTATGGTTTTAAACATGTGCGACTCCCTGCGGCGGATTAAAAGAAGGAACCTGGATATCCCGGCGATGCAGCGCGTGCCAGAAAGTTTCCAGCGAGGCATCAAGGCGCGTTTGCAGATTCGGCGTGAAGTGCGGCTTATGCTGGTAGTCAATGACCTGCGAATCATCCGCGAAAACGCCGTGAAGGATCTCCTGCGCCTTCAGGGCGTTCAGCACCGGCTTCAGGGCGTAATCCACCGCCAGTAAATGGGCCACCGTGCCGCCCGTTGCCAGCGGCAGAACCACTTTGCCGTCCAGTGCGCGCTCGGGGAGAAGATCGAGCAGCGTTTTCAGCGCGCCCGAAAAAGAGGCTTTATAAATCGGGGTCGCAACGATGAGGCCGTCCGCTTCCTTGAGCTGCTCAGTGAGGGTTTTCAACGCGGGGCTGTCGAAGCGGGCATACAGCAAATCTTCAGGTTCGAAGTTATGCAGATTCCAGTGGCACACTTCCACGTCCAGGGCATTGAGCTTGTCGCGGGCATATTCCAGCAGGGCGCTGGAACGCGAAGGGAATCGTGGACTTCCGGCCAGGGTAATGACGCGCATACTTCCTCCTTATAACTAATTGTTTGCTTTTATCTAACATTCATAACAATTTTCAGGAGTGTGACACTGCTCGGTTATTCCACTAAATGATTTATCCGCAATTAAACTGCGAAAAACTGCATAAGAAAGAGAGTGGGAGGTAAACGATTGCGTTTTACGCCGATTTTTTTGCCGCAGGTCAATTCCCTTTCGTGACGGGATCGCCCATAATCCCCTCCCGGTTTGCACACCGGGAATCCAGGAGAGTTCATGTACTACCCCTTCGTTCGTAAAGCCCTTTTCCAGCTCGACCCCGAGCGCGCTCATGAATTTACATTCCAGCAATTACGTCGTATTACAGGAACGCCTCTGGCGGCCCTGGTGCGTCAAAACGTGCCGGAAAAGCCTGTGCAGTGCATGGGGCTGACCTTTAAAAATCCGCTGGGTCTGGCGGCTGGTCTGGACAAAAATGGCGAGTGCATTGATGCCCTGGGCGCGATGGGCTTTGGCTCCATCGAAATTGGTACCGTCACGCCGCGCCCGCAGCCGGGAAATGACAAGCCGCGCCTGTTCCGCCTGGTCGAAGCCGAAGGGTTGATCAACCGCATGGGCTTTAATAACCTCGGCGTTGATCATCTGGTAGAGAACGTGAAAAAAGCCCATTTTGATGGGGTGTTAGGCATCAATATTGGCAAAAATAAAGATACGCCGGTTGAGCAGGGTAAAGATGACTACCTGATTTGTATGGAAAAAGTCTACGCCTATGCCGGGTATATCGCGGTGAATATTTCCTCACCCAATACCCCGGGGCTGCGCTCCTTACAATATGGCGAAGCGCTGGACGATCTTCTGAGTGCCATTAAAAATAAACAAAATGAACTCCAGGCGATCCACCATAAATATGTTCCGGTCGCGGTGAAGATCGCGCCGGATCTTTCTGTCGAAGAATTGATCCAGGTTGCCGACAGTTTGGTTCGCCATAATATTGACGGGGTGATTGCAACGAATACCACGCTCGATCGTTCGCTCATTCAGGGAATGAAAAACTGTGACGAAGCGGGTGGGTTAAGTGGCCGTCCGGTACAATTAAAAAGCACCGAAATTATTCGCGCGCTGTCTGCGGAATTAAAAGGCCGTTTACCGATTATTGGCGTCGGCGGTATCGACTCGGTGATTGCTGCGCGCGAGAAGATGGCGGCCGGTGCGTCACTGGTGCAAATCTATTCCGGCTTTATTTTTAAAGGCCCGCCTTTGATTAAAGAAATCGTTACGCATATCTAATCTTTTTTCTTAATCAGACAACCAGGGCTTTATTTCCAGCCCTGGTTGTTTTATATTCCGTCACTGTTGCTTATTTAGACATTATCGTCTTTTATTACTAGTGTTATAAACGAAGCGGCGAACAGGACATTTTTAGTACAGGACGTTTGGGGACGGGAGAGACACATGCGAATTAAACCTGACGATAACTGGCGCTGGTATTTTTGCGACGAGCATGACCGTATGATGCTCGATTTAGCCAATGGCATGTTGTTTCGTTCTCGTTTTGCCCGCCGAATGTTAACCCCGGACGCGTTTTCTCCATCGGGCTTTTGCGTTGACGATGCGGCGCTTTATTTCTCCTTTGAAGAAAAATGCCGCGACCTGATGCTCTCTAAAGAGCAGCGTGCCGAACTGGTATTAAATGCGCTGGTGGCTATCCGTTTCCTGAAACCGCAAATGCCGAAAAGCTGGCATTTCCTGCCTCACGGCATGGACTGGACGCCAGCAACGGGCGATGCGGCCAGCGTTAACCTGAGCGATACCGCCGAAGAGGTGAGCCTGTTAGTGGTTGAACCGGGCGAAAACGCCGCACTCTGTCTGCTGGCGCAGCCCGGCGTGACGATTGCCGGGCGCGTAATGCAGTTAGGTGATGCGATCAAAGTCATGAATGACAGGTTGAAGCCACAGCTGCGCGTCGATGCCTTCAGCCTCGAACAAGCGGTTTAAGCTTCCAGTTGTACCGACGTTTTCGGTACGCAGCTACAGCACAGGATTGTGCCGTCATTTCCAATTGCAGATTTTTTCAGCGCACTCACTTCTCCCTCCAGCAGCTTGATGCGGCAGCATCCGCAAATTCCCGCGCGGCAGGAATACGGTACGCGAATACCGGCTTGCTCCAGCTGCTCCAGTAAAACCTGCTGATTGTTGCCACGAATAACCTTGCCCTGCCAGTGAATATCCACCCCAGTGGCGACATTCGTCTCAACCTCGACCATTTCTTCTTCCTGGCCTGAGCCGTACACTCGCGCCGGCCCGCGGGCGAGAATTTCAACTTCATCGCCTACGCGGATTGCGCCGCTGGATCGCGGGATCAGGTTCTGGCCGAAATCGACATCGCCGTTGTCCTGCGCGGTACGGAACGATTGCAGCGTTTTCAGCGGCTCGCCGGAAGGATGCTTCTGGCCTTTCTCAGGGCTTACCGTGGTGAAAATGCAGCGGCTGCAGGGTTTGACGACATCAAAGATGACGCTGCCGATGCGGATGACTTTCCAGGTGTCTTCATCCCAGGCGTCCGCTCCGGTCACGACCAGATTCGGGCGGAACTGTTCCATCTGTACGCTGGCTTTACAGCGATTCTGTAAATCACGCAGAGACGCTTCGTTGGTGAGCAGGAACGGGAAGCCATCCGCGAAGGAGAGGGGAACGGCGTCGTGGCGCTTTACGCGACGCGTCAGTTCCGGCCCAACCCACCGCAGCTGCACGTCGCGGGAGAAGAAGCCGCTCAGCCAGCGGTTAATTTCATCCGGGGCGATGCGCGCGGTAAAATGGTTGCCCCATACTTCCGTTGGCGCGTCGACAGCCGCAAAATCCGCAAAGCGAATCACCGCGCTGGAACCGTCCGGCGCGGTAAGGTGCAAACCGTCATGAAGCGGGGAAGGGGTAAAACGAACCATCTGAGGGAACTGGCGTGCGGTGATAAACGTACCGTCAGGCTCGGTGACCATAAAAATACGATCGAAGGCGAACCCGCTCATGTCTGCCAGCGCGTGAGTGACGCCGATGCCGCGCATGGATTTCACCGGATGAATAAAAAGCCTGGATAACGTCGCCACTGCACACTCCCTCGAATGAAAATAAGCCTTCAACTTTATGACATACACGCCATATTAGCTATAATGCGCGACAATTTTCTAAGAGTAAAAGTGACGATATGAATTCTCTGTTTGCCAGTACGGCCCGTGGGCTGGAAGAGCTGTTAAAAACTGAACTGGAAGCCCTGGGCGCGCAAGAGTGCCAGGTGGTTCAGGGTGGTGTCCATTTTGAGGGCGACACGCGGCTTATTTACCAGAGCCTGATGTGGAGCCGTCTGGCGTCGCGCATCATGCTGCCGATGAAGGAATGCAAGGTCTATAGCGACCTGGATCTCTACACCGGCGTACAGATGATCGACTGGACAGAGATCTTCACGCCTAACGCCACCTTCGCGGTGCATTTCAACGGCGTGAACGACGAGATCCGCAACAGCCAGTACGGCGCCCTGCGCGTAAAAGACGCCATTGTGGACTGCTTCACGCGTAAAAATAAGGAACGTCCGAACGTCGATCGCGAAAACCCGGACCTGCGTATCAACGTCTGGCTGAACGGCGACACGGCGAGCATCTCCCTCGATCTGAGCGGCGCGGGTCTGCACCTGCGCGGCTACCGCGATCGCACCGGTATGGCACCAATCAAAGAAACCCTGGCCGCCGCCATCGTGATGCGCTCCGGCTGGCAGCCGGGCACGCCGCTGCTTGACCCAATGTGTGGCTCCGGTACGCTGCTGATTGAGGCCGCAATGCTGGCAACCGACCGTGCGCCGGGGCTGCACCGCGGCCACTGGGGCTTCAAAGGCTGGGCGCAGCACGACGAAGCGCTCTGGAAAGAGGTTAAAGACGACGCGCAGACCCGCGCGCGTAAGGGCCTGGCGGAGTATACCTCTCACTTTTACGGTTCGGATAGCGACCCGCGCGTAATAGAACGCGCGCGCAGCAACGCCCGTCGCGCCGGTATCGGCGAGCTGGTCACCTTCGAGGTGAAAGACGTAGCGAACCTGACCAACCCGCTGCCGAAGGGCCCGTACGGGACCGTAATCAGCAACCCGCCATACGGCGAGCGTCTGGACAGCGAGCCTGCGCTGATTGCCCTGCACAGCCTGCTGGGCCGCAATATGAAGGACTACTTCGGCGGCTGGAACCTGTCTCTGTTCAGCGCCTCGCCGGAGCTGCTGAGCTGCCTGCAACTGCGAGCCGATCGCCAGTTTAAAGCGAAAAACGGCCCGCTGGACTGCGTGCAGAAAAACTATCATCTGGCAGAGAAAGCGGCGGACAGCAAGCCAACCGGCGTGGCAGAGGATTACGCCAACCGCCTGCGCAAAAACCTGAAGAAATTTGAAAAATGGGCGAAGCAGGAAGGGATCGAGTGTTATCGCCTGTACGATGCCGACCTGCCGGAGTACAACGTGGCGGTTGACCGCTATGCGGACTGGGTGGTGATTCAGGAATATGCTCCACCGAAAACCATCGATGCGCAAAAAGCGCGCCAGCGCATGCTGGACGTCATTGCGGCCACCATTGCCGTACTGGGGATTGCGCCGAACAAGCTGGTGCTGAAAACCCGCGAGCGTCAGAAGGGTAAAAACCAGTACCAGAAGATGGGCGAAAAGGGCGACTTTATCGAAGTGGGCGAATACAACGCTCGCCTGTGGGTGAACCTGACCGACTATCTTGATACCGGCCTGTTCCTCGACCACCGCATCGCCCGCCGCATGCTCGGCCAGATGAGCAAGGGTAAAGATTTCCTCAACCTGTTCTCCTACACCGGGAGCGCCAGCGTGCATGCCGGTCTCGGCGGCGCGCGCAGCACTACCACGGTGGATATGTCCCGCACCTATCTGGAGTGGGCCGAGCGTAACCTGCGTCTGAACGGCTTAACCGGACGTCAGCATCGCCTGATGCAGGCCGACGTGCTGGGCTGGCTGCGCGATACCGACGAGCAGTTCGACCTGATCTTTATCGATCCGCCGACCTTCTCTAACTCCAAGCGCATGGAGGATAGCTTTGACGTTCAACGCGATCACCTGCGCCTGATGACCGACCTGAAGCGCCTGCTGCGCAAAGGCGGCACCATTATGTTCTCGAACAACAAACGCGGCTTCCGTATGGATCATGACGGCCTGGCAGCCCTGGGACTGAAAGCACAAGAAATCAGTCAAAAAACGCTGTCTCAGGACTTCGCCCGTAACCGTCAAATTCATAACTGCTGGTTGATTACCGCGGTCTGAAAGGAAAAATAAATGTCATTAATTAGTATGCACGGCGCGTGGCTCTCTTTCAGCGACTCACCGCTTCTCGATAATGCAGAGCTGCATATCGAAGATAACGAGCGCGTCTGTCTGGTGGGCCGTAACGGCGCGGGTAAATCCACGCTGATGAAAATCCTCAACCGCGAGCAGGGGCTGGATGACGGCCGCATCGTATACGAGCAGGATCTGATCGTCTCCCGCCTCCAGCAGGATCCGCCGCGTCATGTGACCGGCAGCGTGTACGATTTCGTGGCGGAAGGCATCTCCGAGCAGGCGGAGTACCTGAAGCGCTATCACGAGATTTCGCATCTGGTGATGACCGACCCGAGCGACAAGAATCTCAACGAACTGGCGAAAGTACAGGAGATGCTCGATCACCACGGTTTGTGGCAGCTGGAAAACCGCATTAACGAGGTGCTGGCGCAGCTCGGGCTGGAACCCGACATGGAGCTGTCGGCGCTCTCCGGCGGCTGGCTGCGTAAAGCGGCGCTGGGGCGCGCGCTGGTCAGCGGCCCTAAGATACTGCTGCTGGACGAACCAACCAACCACCTGGATATCGAAGCGATTGACTGGCTGGAAGGTTTCCTGAAAACCTTCAGCGGCACCATCATCTTCATCTCGCACGACCGTTCGTTTATTCGCAATATGGCGACGCGCATTGTCGACCTCGACCGCGGCAAGTTGGTCACCTATCCCGGCGATTACGACACCTATCTGCTGGAGAAAGAAGAAAACCTGCGCGTGGAAGAGCTGCAGAATGCAGAGTTCGACCGTAAGCTGGCGCAGGAGGAGGTCTGGATCCGCCAGGGCATCAAAGCCCGCCGTACCCGTAACGAAGGCCGTGTGCGTGCCCTGAAGGCGATGCGTCGCGAGCGCAGCGCGCGCCGCGAAGTCATGGGCAGCGCCAAAATGCAGGTGGAAGAGGCGTCCCGCTCCGGCAAGATTGTCTTCGAAATGGAAAACGTTAACTACCAGGTTGACGGCAAGGTGCTGGTGAAAGATTTCTCTGCGCAGGTTCAGCGCGGGGACAAAATTGCGCTCATCGGCCCGAACGGCTGCGGCAAAACCACGCTGCTGAAGCTGATGCTGGGCCAGCTGCAGGCCGACAGCGGTCGCATTCACTGTGGCACCAAGCTGGAAGTGGCCTACTTCGATCAGCACCGCGCGGAACTGGATCCGGACCGCACGGTGATGGACAACCTCGCCGAAGGTAAACAGGAAGTGATGGTAAACGGCAAGCCGCGTCACGTGCTGGGCTACCTGCAGGACTTCCTGTTCCACCCGAAACGCGCCATGACGCCGGTGCGCGCGCTGTCCGGCGGGGAGCGTAACCGTCTTCTGCTGGCCCGTCTGTTCCTGAAGCCAAGTAATCTGTTGATCCTCGATGAACCGACGAACGATTTGGATGTCGAAACGCTGGAATTACTCGAAGAGCTGATCGATGGGTATCAGGGAACCGTGATGCTGGTTAGCCACGATCGTCAGTTCGTGGATAACACCGTGACCGAGTGCTGGATCTTCGAAGGTGAAGGGCGAATTGGCCAGTACGTGGGCGGTTATCACGACGCAAAAGGGCAGCAGTCGCAGTCTCTGGCGCAGAAACAGTCGAAGTCCAGAACAAGTTCTGAACCTGCTGTAACAAAAGCAGAAACTGTCAAGAAAACCTCGGCTAAACTAAGCTATAACCTGCAGCGCGAACTGGAGGGGCTACCTCAGCGTCTTGAAGAGCTGGAGGCCGCGCTTGAGGAGCTGCAAGCGCAGGTTGCTGATGCCTCATTCTTTACCCAATCGCATGACTATACTCAGAAAGTACTGGCTGAAATGTCCGCGGCTGAAAAAGCCCTGGAAGAAGCATTTGAGCGCTGGGAGTACCTTGAGTCTCTGAAAAACGGCGCATAACAGGGATTAAATATGTGTGACCAGCACCATGCCGACAGGCATATATTATGCTCGCAATGCGATATGCTCGTGGCGTTGCCAGAGCTTGGTCACGGACATAAAGCCCAGTGTCCACGCTGTGGCGCGACGTTGACAACCGAGTGGGACGCGCCGCGGCAGCGTCCCACCGCTTACGCGCTGGCAGCACTGTTCATGCTGCTGCTCTCCAATCTCTTCCCCTTCGTCTATATGAAGGTGGGCGGGATGACAAGCCAGGTGGATCTGCTTGAAATCCCGGGCGTGATGTTCTCGGAAGATTACGCCAGCCTCGGCACCTTTTTTCTGCTATTCGTCCAGATAGTCCCGGCGTTTTGCCTGGTCGTCATCCTGCTGCTGGTTAACCGCGTCAGGATGCCGTCATCGCTGAAAATCCGGCTCGCGCGCATCCTTTTTCAGCTCAAAAGCTGGGGGATGGCCGAGATCTTTCTCGCAGGGATACTGGTCAGTTTCGTGAAGCTGATGGCGTACGGCGACGTGGGGATAGGCAGCAGTTTTATTCCCTGGTGTCTGTACTGTGTCCTGCAGCTGCGTGCTTTCCAGTGCGTGGACAGGCGCTGGGCCTGGGACGATATCGCCCCGGCACCGACGCTCGCGCAGACGGTGAAGGTCGGCGTGCCGGGTATCCGCCAGGGGCTCCGTTCTTGTCCGTGCTGTACCGCCGTGCTGCCTGCCGATCTTGAGGTTTGTCCGCGCTGCGAAACGAAGGGCCATGTTCGCCGTAAAAATAGCCTGCAGTGGACGATGGCACTGCTGGTCACGTCCGTCATGCTGTATCTGCCCGCTAATATTCTGCCGATTATGATCACCGATTTGCTCGGCGATAAAATGCCCTCGACGATCCTCGCCGGGGTCATACTGCTGTGGAGCGAAGGATCCTATCCTGTCGCC
The DNA here is from genome assembly GCF_014895875.1 of Enterobacter cloacae complex sp. P12RS. Lineage (NCBI taxonomy): Bacteria > Pseudomonadati > Pseudomonadota > Gammaproteobacteria > Enterobacterales > Enterobacteriaceae > Enterobacter > Enterobacter cloacae complex sp. P12RS. Next base: position 182,234 of record NZ_JADBQO010000008.1, on the reverse strand, counting down.
GGCGTGATTTTCATCGCCAGTATCATGGTGCCCACTTTAAAAATGATCGCCATTGCCTGGCTCTGTTGGGATGCAAAAGGCCACGGAAAACGCGACAGCGAACGCATGCATCTGATTTACGAAGTGGTCGAATTTGTCGGTCGTTGGTCAATGATCGACGTGTTTGTGATTGCCGTTCTCTCTGCGCTGGTGCGGATGGGCGGTTTGATGAGTATTTATCCCGCGATGGGGGCTTTAATGTTTGCACTGGTGGTGATTATGACCATGTTTGCGGCCATGACCTTCGACCCTCGTTTATCGTGGGATCGTGAGCCTGAATCAAGCCATGAGGAAGAGTAAGAGCATGGAAAATAAGAGTGGAGAGGCGAAAGTGCAGAAGGTCAAAAACTGGTCGCCGGTGTGGATTTTCCCCATCGTGACCGCGCTGATCGGTGCATGGATCCTGTTTTATCACTACAGCCATCAGGGACCGGAAGTGACGCTGATTACCACCAATGCCGAAGGAATTGAGGGCGGTAAAACGACCATCAAAAGCCGCAGCGTGGATGTGGGCGTGGTGGAAAGCGCAACCCTGACCGACGATTTAACCCATGTGGAGATTAAGGCGCGTCTTAATGCCGGCATGGAAAAACTCCTGCACGGCGATTCTGTTTTCTGGGTGGTTAAACCGCAGGTGGGACGTGAAGGGATCAGCGGCTTAGGAACGCTGCTCTCAGGTGCCTACATCGAACTGCAGCCGGGTGCAAAAGGCAGCCAGCCGGCGCAGTACCAGCTTCTGGATTCACCGCCGCTAGCACCGCCTGATGCAAAAGGTATCCGCGTGATCCTCGACAGTAAAAAAGCGGGCCAGCTCACGGCGGGCGACCCGGTACTTTTCCGCGGCTATCGCGTGGGTTCGGTGGAGAAGAGCACCTTCGATCCTCAGAAAAGATCCATCAGCTATCAGCTGTTCATCAATGCGCCTAACGATCGTCTGGTTACCAGCAACGTCCGTTTCTGGAAAGACAGCGGCATCGCGGTGGATCTGACCTCGGCGGGCATGCGTGTAGAAATGGGCTCGCTGACAACACTGTTTGGCGGCGGCGTAAGTTTTGACGTACCCGAAGGTCTGGACCTGGGGCAGCCAGTTGCGGAGAACACCGCTTTCCGCCTGTTCGACGATCAAAAAAGCATTCAGGATGCACTCTATACCGATCACATCGACTACCTGATGTTCTTTAAGGATTCTGTTCGCGGCCTGCAGCCTGGGGCGCCCGTTGAGTTCCGCGGTATTCGTCTGGGGACGGTGGGACAAGTGCCTTACTTTGTTCCAGGCCTTAAGCAGATGCTTGATGATGATTACCGTATTCCGGTGCTGATCCGCATTGAGCCTGAGCGCCTGATCAACCAGATTGGTGAGAATCAGGATATCGGCGAGCACATCACCGACCTGATGAATCGCGGTCTGCGCGGCTCGTTGAAAACCGGTAACCTGGTGACCGGCGCACTGTATGTCGATATGGACTTCTATCCAAAAGCGCCGCCGATTACCGGTATGCGTGAATTTGGTGGTTACAAGATCATCCCAACGGTAAGCAGCGGTCTGGCCCAGATCCAGCAGCGTCTCATGGAAACGCTGGATAAAATTAACAATCTGCCTCTGAACCCAATGATTGAGGCGGCGACAGGTTCGTTACATCAAAGCCAGGCGACAATGCAGCGCCTGCAGACCACGCTGGATAACATCAACAAGATCACTGCAAACCAGAGTATGCAGCAGCTGCCGCAGGATATGCAGAAAACGCTGCGCGAGCTGAACCGCAGTATGCAGGGCTTCCAGCCTGGCTCGGCGGCGTACAACAAGATGGTGGCAGATATGCAGCGTCTCGATCAGGTCTTGCGTGAACTGCAGCCGGTTCTGAAAACGCTCAACGAGAAGAGCAACGCGCTGGTGTTCGAAGCGAAAGATAAAAAGGATCCTGAGCCGAAGAGGGCGAAACAATGAAAAAATGGCTAGCGATTGCAGGAGCGATGGTACTCACGGCCTGTAGCTCCGGGAGCGAAACGAAAAGCTACTACCAGCTGCCTCTGGTGACGCAGGCGGTTACGCAAAGTTCCGCCTCGCAGGGTAACCGTCTGCTGTGGGTTGAGCAGGTCGCCGTTCCGGATTACCTGGCCGGCAACGGGGTGGTCTATCAGACCAGCGATGTACAGTACGTTATCGCCAACAACAACCTGTGGGCCAGCCCGCTGGACCAGCAGTTACGCAATACGTTGGTGGCGAATCTGGGCAGCCAGCTTCCGGGCTGGGTTGTTGCCTCCCAGCCTTTGGGAAGCGATCAGGACACGCTGAACGTCACGGTAACGGGCTTCCACGGCCGTTATGACGGTGCCGTTGTCATCAGCGGCGAGTGGCTGTTGAATCATCAGGGACAGCTGATTAAGCGTCCTTTCCATCTGGAGCTAAAGCAGCAGAAGGATGGCTATGATGAAATGGTGAAAGTGCTGGCTCAGGGTTGGGCGCAGGAGTCAGCCAGTATCGCCAGGGAAATTTCACGACTGCCATAAGTAAAATTCATCGTCAAAAACCGCAATCGGCCTGGTGCTGATTGCGGTTTTTTTTTCGTTTTTGCGTCAGGTTGTTACTTGTGCCGGGTCACAATTTTTGTACAAATGATCTTCTGGCTAGCTCACAAATATGACACCCGTATGAATTTTGAACATTGACGCTGGGACTAATTCGGGGTATTCGTTATCTGTGCCTGCGCATCTGGCGCGGACACTGTTTTCTTTCCACCAGACAAAAGAATGAGGGAAACGAGGCATGAAGAGACAGAAACGAGATCGCCTGGAACGGGCTCATCAACGTGGTTATCAGGCCGGCATCGCTGGACGTTCGAAAGAAATGTGTCCTTATCAGACGATAAATCAAAGGTCACAATGGCTTGGAGGCTGGCGAGAAGCCATCGGCGACAGGGCACTTATAGCCTGATAACGTCTCTTTAAAAAAAGAAACCTCCGCACTGCGGAGGTTTCGCCTTTCCGGGGTCGCTTAAAGCGATATCAGAACGCGGAAGTGTCCTGGAACAGACCCACTTTCAGGTCGTTCGCGGTATAGATCAGACGACCGTCTACCAGCACTTCGCCATCCGCCAGGCCCATAATCAGGCGACGGTTAACGATGCGCTTGAAGTGAATACGATAGGTGACTTTCTTCGCCGTAGGCAGAACCTGACCAGTGAATTTCACTTCGCCCACGCCCAGCGCGCGGCCTTTACCTTCACCACCCAGCCAGCCCAGATAGAAGCCAACCAGCTGCCACATGGCATCCAGGCCCAGGCAGCCAGGCATTACCGGATCGCCAATAAAGTGGCAACCGAAGAACCACAGGTCCGGGTTGATATCGAGTTCTGCTTCTACGTAACCCTTATCGAAGTTGCCGCCGGTTTCGGTCATTTTCACGACACGGTCCATCATCAGCATGTTCGGGGCCGGTAACTGTGGGCCTTTCGCGCCAAACAGTTCTCCGCGACCAGAGGCAAGAAGATCTTCTTTTGTATAGGATTCGCGTTTATCTACCATGTTCTCAGTAAGCCTTATTTTAGTGAAGGACGCAGGATAGCTAACACGTGTACGCTGAACAAGTCCGATCAGTTCGAACTGAACCAGCCCAGCCAGCGTAACGGCCATGGATAACGATGGCGAGCATCCTGCTGCGTCGCCTGAGCAATGCGCTCCTGGATAGTCTGCATCAAAGTTGTCTGACCTTCGCCATCCCAAACCAGGTTTGTCAGTAAGGGTAGTGCATCCTCAATCCCTTCGATGGCCCAGATGGCGAATTGTTCCTGTTCAACCGCGTCCAGAATATCCTGGCACAGGCTGAGATGGCGTACGTTAGGCGCCGGAATAATCACACCCTGTTTGCCGTTTAAACCGCGCTGCTGACAGACAGAGAAGAAGCCTTCAATTTTTTCGTTCAGACCGCCAACGGGCTGAGCACGACCAAATTGATCGACCGAACCGGTAATAGCAATGTTCTGGTTGATCGGCACGTCCGCCAGGGCGCTGATTAAGGCGCACAGCTCCGCCATTGAGGCACTATCGCCATCCACTTCGCTGTAGGACTGCTCAAACGTCAGCGAGGCGGAGAAGGGGATTTGCTGCTCAAGCTGCAGCTCAGACATCAAAAATGCCTGCATGATCATCATGCCTTTGGCGTGAATGTTGCCGCCCAGTTCGGCCTTGCGTTCAATATCGGTAAACTCGCCGTCGCCAATATGCACAACGCAGCTGATTCGCGAGGGTTCACCGAACGCGCGCGGATGGCCAGGAAACTCGATCACCGAGAGGGCGTTGATCTGCCCAACGCGTTCGCCTTCTGTCTCGACCAGAATTTGTTCCAGCAGAATTTCATCCTGCATGCGGTCAGCAAGATAGCCTTCGCGCCACTCTCGCTGCGCCAGCATCTGCGTGAGCTGTTCGCCAGTAAACGCACCGTTACCGCTGATCGTACCGACTTCACGCAGCTGCTTGCCGATCCAGAGCGGGCAGAGCGGCAAGGTTTCCTGGTCACCGGTATAGCGAACAGCTTCGCGGATTAAACCCGGCCACGCGTCGGCGGCAGGCGCTGGCAATGCAAAACGTTCCGCCACGGCCATCACCCACTGACACCACTGCGCCATGTCGTCCACATCGGCAATCTGAATGTTGTCTTCGTATTCGCTGTAAACTGCCTGTTCGGCCAGTTCCGGCTCCATCTCCTGGAAGTCCGCCAGCGATTCGCGGTCACCCATCAACACGACGGTCAGCGACAGCGGCATTGACGGCACGGAGACAGGAAGAGGACGAGACTCGTCGTAACCGACCCAGTCAAAGCGCTGTTGGGTCACAACGGTTTTCAGACGCATCCACAGCAGCGGCTGCGAGAGCAAAGTGCGCAGAGAGATGATGAGCACGCCGCCGTTTGCACGATGCACCAGCCCCGGCTGCAGGGAAAGCTCGCCGTTAAACTGACGCAGACAGCCAAACAGCTGTTCAGCCTCGACCCAATTAGCGGTAATTACCTCGCCGTTAGCAGCAAAACGACCGTCGGCCTGGTCCGCCGGTCCGAAGGTAATATTATGCCCCGCGATACGATACTGGCCGCCAAATACCGCGGTGGTGTCCGGCCGCAGCTGGCGCGTGGCATCCCCAAGCAGCGACAGATATTCCGCTTCTTCCGGGGCTTTCAGCAGCATGAAGGGCGATGTCGCCCACGGGCTTAACGTCTGCTCCAGCGCATAATGTAAGCGTGGTTGCGTATCGCTAAGGATGAATTCGTGTTCTTTTGCGAGATCGGGCTGTGCAAACAGTTCCTGATAGCTCTCGGCATCCGGAACAAGGTCACGCCATGCTAGTTTCGTAATGGTCAAAGTTGATGTTTTTTAGTCAGATGTAAAAGAGTGGAGTATACCGTAAGCGGGGGGCTCTACCCAAGCAGGATTGGTGTTTCAGCAGGCGGATTGGCTGCAGTCACTCACAGGATATGATTTCTTTTCAGCAGATCGCTAAAAAACTGATATTCTGAACAGAGTTACGTGGTAACACTGAGATCGCAATGAAATATCAACAACTGGAAAATCTCGAAAGCGGCTGGAAATGGAAGTACCTGGTCAAAAAGCACCGTGAAGGGGAGCTGATCACCTGCTACATCGAAGCCAGCGCTGCGCAAGAAGCCGTGGATATTTTGCTGACCCTCGAAAATGAACCGGTACAGGTCAATGGCTGGATTGAGAAGCACATTAATCCTGCGTTGTTAAACCGGATGAAGCAAACTATCCGCGCGCGACGTAAACGGCATTTTAATGCTGAGCATCAGCATACCCGGAAAAAATCCATCGACCTGGAGTTCGTGGTCTGGCAGCGTCTGGCCGGGCTGGCACAACGGCGTGGTAAGACCCTGTCGGAAACCATCGTGCAGTTGATTGAGGATGCCGAACATAAAGAGAAGTACGCCAACCAGATGTCGTCGCTAAAAAACGACCTTCAGGCGTTGTTGGGCAAAAAATAGATTTTAGTTTTCTTCAGACAATAAAAAACCCCGCATGGCGGGGTTTTTTTATAAGACGATAACTTATGCCGCTGGCTGAGTTACAACGTCTTTAACGCCTTTAACTTCGATCTCTACGCGACGATCTGGTGCCAGGCAGTCGATCAGTGCAGCGCGAGCTTTAACGTTGTCACAGGTGTTGCCAGTAACTGGGTTAGATTCGCCCATACCACGTGGGGAGATCTTGTTAGCTGGGATACCTTTAGAGATCAGGTAATCAACAACAGACTGAGCACGTTTCTCAGACAGTTTCTGGTTGTAAGCGTCAGAACCGATGCGGTCGGTGAAGCCCAGAACCACTACAGAACCGTCTTTAGGATCCAGGTTGCTCAGCTGGGTGTACAGCTGATCCAGTGCCTGCTGACCTTCTGGTTTCAGAGTAGCTTTGTTGAAGTTGAACAGAACGTCAGACTTCAGAGTGAAGTGCTTGGTCTGTACTTCTGGAGCTGGAGCCGGCGCTGGAGCAACAACTGGTGCTGCATCTTCCTGCTGGCCGAAACGGTAGGAAACACCTACGCTCAGCATGCCGTTGTCTGGACGAACGCCAACGGTAGCACCGTCACCGATGTTGTTAACCCACTGGTATTCCAGACGGGTAGCGATGTCACGGGTCATAGCCCACTCAACGCCACCAGCGAATACTGGGGAAACGCCAGTGTCATGGTCGTCGCCAGCGATGTTGTTGCTGGAGTCTGCACGCCATACCATGCCGCCCAGACGGGTGTACACGTCCAGATCGTCAGTTACTGGGTAACCCAGTTTAGCGGTCAGCTGAACGCCCTGAGCTTTGAAAGCGCCATTGATGGTGTCGCCTTTGTATGGCATACGACCTAACCAGTCGTAACCCATTTCAAAGCCAACATACGGGTTAACCTGATAGCCACCGAACGCACCTGCACCAAGCTGGCTCTCGTGAGTAGGGCCATCGTTGTTCAGGCTGCTGTTGTACCAGCCAGTGTCATGGAACTGAGACCAGCCCAGTTTACCACCTGCATACCAGGTATTATCTTTCGGAGCGGCCTGCGCTACGGTAGCGAAGCCAGCCAGTGCCACTGCAATCGCGATAGCTGTCTTTTTCATTTTTTGCGCCTCGTTATCATCCAAAATTCGCCATGAAGGTCTCAAGAGAGAATCACGGTTAAATCCTTCACCGGGGGGCGTGGTCAAATATAAATCTACCGATATCTTCGGCTTAGGCCGAGCACCCCTGGCGATGTAAAGTCTACAACGTAGCTGAAAACTTACAAGTGTGAAGTCTGTCAGGCATATGAAAAAAAAAGTTCCGTATACCTATTATTTAACATTTTTAGAACGAATTTTGTGCAATAAAATTAAGGAGAACCGCACCAGACAAGCCTTGCCGCAATTTTGAGGCCGGGAACTAAAACCGCATCCTGCGGTCAAAAAAAATTCCAGGAAAAATCTTAATTTCACTCAATGATACAAATTTGAGTGAATTTTTAGCCCAGAAAGTTGTCCTCTGCGATAAGAATCTGGACGAACCGGGCGCATGATAAACCCGATCGCATTCCCTTCTTCAGCCGCTTCGGTCAGACGAAAATGTTCCTCTTCCGTCAATTCTTCCGGTAACCACCCGATCACCACGCTGTAATTTCCGGTGCGTAACGCGCGAATCATCGATTCGACGGTATCGCAGGGAGAAAGCTGGTTGATCTGCATAACCTTTGCCAGCGGCAGGCCCGCAGACTGCACCCATTGGCGGCTCAGTTTTTGCTGTGGCGTCAGCCAGAGCTGCCAGCGTGATTGCTGACCAAGCTGCTGTAATAACGGAAGCAGCAGGAGTTGGGTCAACAGAGGCTGGTCTTCACGGTAAACCACTTCACTAATAAGCCCCGTCGAAGCACCCCCAACGGTGTTCTGCGCGACAGTGCCCGCGGTAGAGGAGAGAGAAGTTGAGCGATTTGCATAGCCTGAAGTGTACATATTCATTCCAGCCCTGTAGTTACTGTATGGATATACAGTAACCCCTGTATGCATAAAGATCAACCTCATTTTCGGAAAGCGACTCGCAAAATTCATTCAATGTTGATGCCCTTCGAAAAATCATCTTGCTCAACGACGCTAAGTTGCCTATTTTCCTGCTAACGGATCCGCTAGTAAGAAATTTCGTTGTTACTTTATGATTTTGAAGGGAAATATCATGAAAAAGATATCTTATGAACGGATTTATAAATCCCAGGAATACCTGTCACCACTGGGTGAAATTCATCATCGCGCGCTGTTCGGCGGCTATACCCTGGCAGTGGATGATGCGGTTTTTGCCATGGTGTCAGAAGGTGAGCTCTACCTCCGCGCCTGTGAAGAAAGTGCGAAATACTGTGTGAAAAATGCCGCGTCTTTTTTGACCCTGATGAAGCGGGGCCGTCCGGTGCTTCTCAACTATTACCGGGTGGATGACGGGCTATGGCAGGACAGGGAGCGTCTGCTTCAGCTCTCCACTTTCGCACTTAATGCGGCAAGAAAAGAGCGTTACCAGCGGCATCAGCGCAATCGACTTAAGGACCTGCCAAACCTGACCTTTCAGCTGGAAGTGCTGCTCTTTGAAGCGGGCATCACCAACGAAGAAACACTGCGGGCGCTTGGCGCAAGGGAGAGCTGGCTGAAGATGCGGGCGAAAAATAAAGCGCTGAGTATCAAAGTGCTATTCGCGCTGGAAGGGGCGATCGAGGGGCTGCATGAGGCGGCACTCCCGGCCGGCATTCGCCGGGAGTTGACGGAGTGGTTTAATGCGCTGCCTGAGCCACTGGAGAATCACTCCTCCAGGTAGCGATTTGCTGTTGCAGCCGGCAAATTTCTGGCAGCAGGGCGATGAGCAGGCCAATCTGCTGTAACACCAGAGGCGCTTTGCTGTCGTTACCGGGCTCAAGATGCGCAATACGTTGGGTAAGTTCATCCAGCGCCTGTCTCACGCGCGGTTCATCGGCTGGCCGGTGATGCAGTGCATCATCGACATAACAGACCGCGTCATCCAGCAGATTGAGGATGCCCGGGTTGGTGAGTTTTTCGCGGTGGGCGCCCAGCGTGGAAATATAGCTGGTGAAGGTATGGTTCAGGCAGAGCAGCCGGAAAGCCGTCTCACGAATCTCGGCCGTGGCGCGAGGCTCCGTTGACATGTTAGAGACCACCGAGGCCAGTTCCGCATCGCTGTTGTGCGCATCGCGGCGCGCTATCCGGTAAGCCAGGCGGTTATCGCGGCCCTGATGATACTGCTCAAGGATGGCGTCCAGGTATCGGCAGTTGGCGTTCATAGCCCTGTCTAACACGCGCGGTAGATTACGGAAACGCCAGTCCGGCCAGATAAAGCTGACGGCGGCCCAGGCGATAGCGCAGCCAATCAGGGTATCGAGTACGCGGGGCAGGGCGACCTCGAACCCTTCACCCAGCAGGTTAAAGCAGAGCAGAACCAGCAGCGTGATGAACATTGTGGCATGGGCGTACTGCACGTTGCGAAACGCGAAGAACAGCACGCCGGTGATCACGATCAGGATCAGCTGTCCTTCAATGGACGGCACGAAATAGAGCACCGGAAGGCCAATGGCGACGCCGACCAGGGTGCCGATAATACGCAATGCCAGGCGGTGTCGGGTGGCGTTATAGTTCGGCTGACAGACAAACAGGCTGGTCAGCAGGATCCAGTAGCCGTGGTGCAAACCGGTTATCTGGATAAAAGCATACCCCACGCATAAGACCAGGGACATTCGCACCGCGTGACGAAACAGCGCCGACTCCGGCGTGAAGTTGCGGCTCAGCCTTAGCCACATATCGCTCACGCTGTGCACGCTGTCATCTGCAAGCTGGTTATCCACCTCGCTGCCCGGCAGTGCCATCGCCTGCTCGGACTCAATCGTCGCCAACTGAGCATCAATCGCCCGCAGGTTGTTGAGCAGAAAACCCAGCGCTTTGATCTGTTCCGGTGACGTTCCGCTGGCCTGCACGCGGTCGAGCGCCGCATCAAGATGGCTAAACACGCGTTCGAAGCGGGAGTCGTGCTGATAGGGCGTGCGCAAAAGAATGGAGCGCGCGAGCTGCTGGCATGCCTGTGACTGCATGGACAGCAGGCGCTGAAAGCGGAACATGACGTCGCTGTAGCGGAACTTCTCGCGCAGGGCGGCATACTGAACGTGTGAGGAGCTGGCGCGCTCATGAATGTCCTGAGCGGCAAAATAGTAGTGCAAGGTTCTGCGCGTGCCGCGCTGGCCGCGATCCCCGCGCAGACGGGTAAGCAGCGAGGCTTTCGTCTGGTTAAGGGTGGCGACCAGCTGGCCGTTTGCCAGCGCCAGATCGTAAAGCGGCGCCTGGCTTTCTTCCTCAATATCCGGGTCGAACAGCCGGGATTTCAGTTCCAGATAATGGGCTAGCTGCTCATAGCTGCGGGCAAGGTTATCCTGCAGAGGACGAACCGGGAAGATTAAGTGGCCGGTTAACGTCAGCAGGTTATACCAGATGGCGCCCAACAGCAGCAGCACAGGCTGCTGATACCACTGGTCGTACAGGGAAACGCCCAGCATGGTGTAGATGGCGATCAGCAGGGCCCCAAAGGCGATAGTGGCATAGCGCTGCCCCAGACCGCCCAGCAAAATAAACCCGCTGGTGGAGAGTGTAAGGCCAAGGGCAAACAGCCACGGCCAGGGGAAAAGTAACTCAACGGACGCGGAGGCGATAAAAAAACAGACGAGCGTAATGACCAGATTCCGCAAACGCCCGGCCAGGCGATCGTCCAGATCCGCCAGCGCTCCGGCCACCACCCCCAGCGTGAGCGGGATGGTGAGCTTGACATCATTCAGCCACCACGGCAGGGCAGCCGTGCCGCAAAGCGCGATAAATATCCTGACGTTGTAGAGCCAGGCGCTGTTCCAGGTATAACGGCGAAGCAGTGGACTTAGCATAAACGCGGCCAGCCCTTATTTACTGAAAACGACGACGTGCGTTCGCTTCACGCGCCGCCTGGGCCACTTCGACCGGAACCACCCTGCGCCCGACGGGCCAAAGGGCGATGGCGGCGATCTTAAAGTTCGCGAGCCCGACCGGAATACCAATTATTGAGATGCACTGCGCAATACCGGCAAAAATATGCATGATGCACAGCCACCAGCCGAAGAAAATCAGCCACAGAATGTTCAGCAAAGTTCCCCCTGTATTCATCAGGGCGCTCTTGCTCTCCGGGTTCAGCTCGTTAACGTGGATAGCTTCATTACCGTAGGGGATGAACGAGAGTTTCGTGATTTCCCAGCAGGAACGGGTCAGGGGAAGGGTGAAGATCAGGACGATGCTCACCAGCGTGGCAAAAAGCCAGGAAAGGGTGGTGGCAAAACCGCCCAGCACAAAATTCAACACATTCAGAACGGTACGCATAAACCCTCACTTCCTTTCGATAAATTAACGCCCAATGATTGTAACGTTTTTTTAGGCTGGAGCACCTTAAAACTGGCAGTTAAACTGTCAGGTAAATTATCTCTTCGTGGATTTGGCGGGACATGGAACTGAAAGCAACTTCTTTAGGCAAACGCCTGGCGCAACACCCCTATGACAGAGTTGTTCTGCTCAACGCCGGGGTTAAAGTCTCCGGAGAACGCCACGAATACCTTATTCCGTTTAATCAGCTTCTGGCTATTCACTGCAAGCGCGGGCTGGTGTGGGGCGAGCTCGAGTTCGTTCTGCCTGACGACAAAGTCGTGCGCCTTCACGGTACCGAGTGGGCGGAAACCCAGCGTTTCCACCATCACCTGAACGCGCTCTGGCAGCAGTGGAGCCACGACATGAGCGTGATTGCCGCTCAGGTGCTGCAGCAGGTGCTGGACGATATCGCGCAAAGCAACGCGCAGCAAACGTGGCTGACGCGCCAGCAGACCGCCGGTCTGCAGCAAAAGATTCGACAGGCACTTTCGGCGCTGCCGCTCTCCGTGACGCGTCTTGATGAGTTCGACAATTGTCGCGATGCCTGGCGTCAGTGCCAGGCCTGGCTGAACGATATGGATAAAAGCCGGCTGGCGCATAATCAGGCCTGGACGGACGCCATGCTCACCCAATACGCCGACTTTTTCAGTACGGTGGAGTCTTCACCGCTCAACCCTGCTCAGGCGCGCGCGGTGGTGAACGGCGAGCAGTCGCTGCTGGTGCTGGCGGGGGCCGGAAGCGGTAAAACGTCGGTGCTGGTGGCGCGTGCGGGCTGGCTTCTCACCATCGGGGAGGCCGTTGCCGATCAGATCCTGCTTCTGGCTTTTGGCCGTAAGGCGGCACAGGAGATGGACGAACGCATCCAGGAAAGGCTGCACACCCGGGATATTACCGCCAGAACCTTCCATGCCCTCGCGCTGCATATCATTCAGCAGGGCAGTAAAAAAGTGCCTGCCATCAGTAAACTGGAAAACGACGCGCAGGCGCGACAGGCGTTGTTTATTAAAACGTGGCGTCAGCAGTGCAGTGAGAAAAAGGCGCAGGCGAAAGGGTGGCGTCAATGGCTGGAAGAGGAACTCAACTGGGAGGTGCCGGAGGGCAGCTTCTGGCAGGATGAAAAACTGGCGCGTCGGCTCGGCTCGCGTCTTGACCGCTGGGTCAGCCTGATGCGGATGCACGGCGGCTCGCAGGCAGAGATGATTGAAAGCGCGCCGGAGGCGATCCGCGATCTGTTTTCAAAACGGGTCAAGCTGATGGCTCCGCTATTGAAAGCCTGGAAAACCGCGCTGAAAGAGGAAAATGCCGTTGATTTCTCCGGTCTTATCCATCAGGCGATCGTTATTCTGGAGAAGGGGCGCTTTGTCAGCCCGTGGAAGCATATTCTGGTGGATGAGTTCCAGGATATCTCACCCCAGCGTGCGGCACTGCTCTCGGCGCTGCGGGCGCAAAATAAACATACCTCGCTGTTCGCGGTGGGGGACGACTGGCAGGCCATCTACCGTTTCAGCGGGGCGCAGCTCTCGCTGACGACCGCCTTCCACCACTATTTTGGCGAAGGCGACCGTAGCGATCTGGACACGACCTACCGCTTCAATTCACGGATTGGTGAGATCGCCAACCGCTTTATCCAGCAGAACCCGCACCAGCTGGCCAAGCCGCTAAACAGCCTGCGGGCAGGGGATAAAAAAGCGGTCACCCTGCTGGCGGATGACCAGCTGGAGCCGCTGCTGGACAAGCTCAGCGGCTATGCGAAACCCGATGAACGTATCCTGGTGCTGGCGCGTTATCATCACCTTAAGCCTGCTGCGCTGGAAAAAGCCGCTACCCGCTGGCCGAAACTGCAGCTTGAATTTATGACCATTCACGCCAGCAAAGGGCAGCAGGCCGATTATGTGATTGTGGTGGGGCTGAAAGAGGGCAGCGACGGATTCCCGGCTCCGGCCCGCGAGTCGGTCATGGAAGAGGCCCTGCTGCCGGTGCCGGAAGACTTCCCGGATGCCGAAGAGCGGCGTTTGCTGTACGTGGCCATCACCCGCGCGCGTCACCGCGTGTGGCTGCTGTTCAATAAAGAGGAGCCATCCGTGTTTGTCGATATATTGAAGAGTATTGATGTGCCGGTGGCGCGGAAGCCATAACGGCGTCAGGCAAGATTTCCAGGCCGGGTAAGGCGTAGCCGCCACCCGGCAAAAAAAGCTACTTCAGTCTCTCGGAAAGATAGCGCTGATAGTCCGGAATAAGGATCTCAACCGGCGAGTTAAACTGCGGTGATTCAATGATAAAATCCGCCGTTGACAGGTTCGTCGCCACCGGAATATTCCACACCGTTGCCAGACGCAGCAGCGCTTTGACATCCGGATCGTGCGGAACCGCATTCAGCGGATCCCAGAAGAAGATCAGCACATCAATTTTCCCTTCGGAAATCTGCGCCCCGACCTGCTGATCGCCGCCCATCGGGCCGCTCAGCATCGCATTCACCTCCAGACCCGTTTCGCGCTGGATCAGGTTACCGGTAGTGCCGGTCGCCGAGAGGGCATGCTTTTCCAGCAGCGGCTGATGGCGGCGAACCCAGTTAAGCAGCATTTGTTTACAGTGATCGTGCGCCACCAGCGCAATGTGTTTGCGTTCAGGCAGCGTGCGTGTTGTCAGTTCCATAATCATATCCATCAGGTTAACTGACTACACGATGACGGGAACCGTCTGACGCTGCAAGAGAAAGGCGTAAAAAATGTGGCTTAAGATGAAGGTTGTTGCTTTGCCCACTGTAAAAACCGGGCCCGCGTGTCGGGATCGGCCTGCTGGAACCAGAATTTAAGGCGCTGTTCCGTCAGGCTCTGGGACTGCGGTGGAATGACGTCCAGTTCCGAGACGCCGGATAGCAGCGTACTGTCGTCCGCCATCATGGTAGCAAACTGCGGAAGGGAGGCGCGTTTGCCGGCTTTGTTATAGACCTGCGTTGCGGCCTCGTAGTCCGGGCTTTTTGTGGCGCTGGTCAACGCCAGAATATCCAGCTTGACCGGGATCGGCATTGCATTCCCGTCCAGCAGCTCAACGCGCGGCGAGGCGTCGAAGGCCGCTGATTCCTTCTCCGTTTCAAGGCGAGGCAGGGTAATGTTCACCTGACTGACTTGCCGGGTATTAAAGCTGACAATCAGCGGCGGAGAGATGTACATCCGCTGCTCATGGTTAGTCAGGCCGATCGCTTTTTCGACCCGGAACACCAGCTGATGCGGCCCGTTATCTAACTCAATGCTGTCAGCCCCGCGCAATAAGGAGCTGGAAACCTTTTTCCCGTCCAGAACCAGAAGATCAATGTCGCCAGAGAGCCGAAGCGTGGTGGCAAAAACGCAAACCGGCATCGCTAACGCAATCAGAGCAGTGGCAAAACCGGTTTTCATAGAAGGCTCCCGTCAGAGATACTGTCGCCGCATTAATGTATCTAAATCTTTCGATAATCACGTTTACTAACATATAGACATATTTTGCCGTTTTGCCCTCATACATCTGTATGGGATGGATGGTTGAGATGTGCGCTTTGGCGTACACTTTTAAAAAAGCCAGGAGAAAAACCATGAAAGAGAACGATATTGCCGAGATTCTGACATCCACGCGTACCATTGCGCTGGTGGGCGCGAGCGATAAACCCGACCGTCCCAGCTATCGGGTGATGAAATACCTTCTCGATCAGGGCTATCACGTCATCCCGGTGTCGCCAAAAGTGGCGGGTAAAACCTTACTGGGCCAGCAGGGTTATGCCACGCTCGCTGACGTGCCGGAAAAAATTGATATGGTCGATGTCTTCCGTAATTCCGAGGCGGCGTGGGAAGTAGCGCAGGACGCGATTGCCGTCGGGGCGAAAACATTGTGGATGCAGCTGGGCGTGATTAACGAGCAGGCTGCTGTGCTGGCGCGGGATGCGGGATTGAAGGTGGTTATGGATCGCTGTCCGGCGATCGATATCCCCCGTCTGGGGCTGGCGAAGTAATAAAAAAAAAGCCCGTTCATCGGGCTTTTTTTACACGCTTAGTTCCGCAGGCGCGGAGCCTGTAACTGTTTGCGGATAGTCTGAGCAAGTTCATCCATCGTGGGTTGTTCCGGATGCTCTTCCTGCAGCTCGCTACTTAGCTGCGCTTCGGCAAGGTAGGTATGTACGGGTTGTCCGTCGTCACCTTCCATCACCACATGGTACCAGGGTGCAGCGCGAAGCTCTGCGTTCACCGCCAGTTCGTCCGCTGACGGTTCATCAAGGGAATACTCCGGGTCGATATCCACGACCACACCCAAATACCCAAGCAAAGTGTGGCGGACCTGCTGGCCGATACCGAATTTGCTGGCAATCATAGTCACCTCCCGGGAAATACGACTTACACATTAAGTGCGGGCAATATTTCTCTTTTCAAGTTACATGACGCGACAGGCAAACCCTTTCAGATACAGTCCTTCCGGGTAGGTAGCAATCACGGGGTGATCGGCTGCCTGACGGAACTGCTCTATAAATTGTACATCACGACCAGCATCTATTGCGGCATCGGCGATGATTTTTTGGAATAAATCGGTGGTCATCAGCCCGGAGCAGGAGAAGGTGAGCAGCACCCCGCCCGGGTTCAGCAGCTGGATGGCCAGCATGTTGATATCCTTATACCCACGGCAGGCGCCCATCAGTTGGCTTTTGTTTTCCACAAACTTTGGCGGATCCATCACGATGACGTCGAACTTCTCGTCCTGATCGCGATATTTACGCAGCAGCTTGAAGACGTCGTCGCGAACAAACTCGGCTTTGCTCAAGTCCAGTTTGTTCAGCTCGACGTTCTGTTTTGCCACGTCCAGCGCTTCCTGCGAGGTATCCACGCTGACCACCTGGGCACAACCGCCCATCAGCGCCGAAACGGCAAAACCGCCGGTGTAGGAGAAGCAGTTCAGCACGCGTTTGTCGGCAACGTACTGACGCGTAGCCAGGCGGCTGTCACGCTGGTCAAGGTAGTAACCCGTTTTGTGCCCGCCCTGAATATCCACCAGCAGCTTCATACCGTGCTCTTCAATCGGCAGCAGGGCAGGCGGCAGTTCACCCGTGACCGGGCCCTGCGTCAGCTCCATGCCCTCTTTTTTGCGCACCGCCACGTCGCTGCGGTCGTAAATAGCGCATTCCGGGAACAGGGTTTGCAGGGCGCTAATCAGCGCGGCACGCTGGTATTCCGCCCCTGCGCTGAGGAGCTGCAGCACCAGGAAGTTGCCGAAGCGATCGATGGTCACGCCCGGCAGGCCGTCGGACTCACCGGCAATCAGGCGATAGCTGTCCAGCCCGTCGCGCTTTGCCAGCCACTCGCGCCACTGCTGCGCCTGCTGCAGGCGGCGGACGAAGAAGTCAATGTCGATGGTTTCGTCTTTATCGAAGGTCCAGACGCGTGCGCGGATCTGAGACGCTGGCGAGTAAGCGCCTCGCGCTAACCATTTCCCCTGATGGTCAACAATATCAATGGTTTCACCGAGGCTGGCTTTGCCTTCCATACGGGCAACCGCGCCGGAAAAGACCCAGGGATGACGGCGCAGTAATGACTTCTCGCGCCCTTTGGCTAACACTAAACGTACACTCATAATTTGCTGTTCTGTCGATTTCAGGGAAATGGCGCGTAGAGTAGCACATTCAGCCAGGCGCAATCATCTGCGGATGTCGTTGAGCGTTTCGGCAGATCGTGGAGGAGGTGAGAATGGCCGTGGCGCTGTCACAGTTACAGTCGACTCGCTTACCGATCGGTGAAATCGCATTACAATATGGGTATCTTTCCAGCTCTCGTTTCACCGCCCGTTTCCGGCAGCACTATGGCTGTTTACCGAAAACGCTACGTTAAGGAGAAGAAAAATGTCAAAAGTCTGCACCATTGCCTGGGTCCACGGCGTTGTTCAGGGCGTCGGGTTCCGCTACAGCACCCAGCGCGAAGCGATGACGCTTGGGCTAACGGGATACGCGCGAAATATGGACGACGGCAGCGTTGAGGTGGTCGCCTGCGGCGACGCGGAGCAGGTTGAAAAACTGATGGCGTGGCTGAAAGCAGGCGGGCCGCGCAGCGCCCGGGTTGATAAGGTCTTAACGGAACCGCATCAACCCGGCAGGGAATATGTGAACTTCGGTATTCGGTATTAAATACACTTCACCGGTTTAGGAAGGCCGGCAATTTTGGTGGCCTGTTTTGCCGGGCCCTTCGGGAACAGGCGATACAGATAGCGGCTATTGCCTTTTTCTTCGCCAAATTTGTTGGCCATCGCCTTGACCAGCATGCGGATGGCCGGAGAGGTGTTGAACTCGAGATAAAACTCGCGCACAAAACGGACCACCTCCCAGTGTTCGGGGGAGAGGGCGATACCTTCGTTTTCGGCGATTTTCTCCGCCAGCGGCTCGCTCCATAGCGTGGTGTCTTTCAGATAGCCTTCGCTATCGGTCTCAATTTCCTGGCCTGCAAAAATGAACATAGTGCTCTGTCGATAAAGTAAAAAACGCCCCTAGTCTAGCAAATAAGGGGCGGCGTGAGAAACCTCGACCTACAGAAGAAGCTGGAGCAGATTGTTGGCATTAAGCTTTTTTAGCGCGTTGCATTTATACGTCGACACCTGTTTTTCACTCATCTGCGTCATATGCGCGACATGCCGTACCGATTGTCCGTTCACCAGCCTGTCGAGCACGTTGAACTCCATGCCTGTCAGGCAACAATTCAGGGTGCGCACCCGGCGGGGCTCTCTGGCAAGCAGATACGCCGCATCCGCAACGGCAATCCGGTCATCAATGATATATAAGGTCAGCGTGGCAAACCGCTTTCGCAGATGGGTAGCCAGTGCCCAGCCTTTTTCATTGCACACCAGATACACCGTTCCTTCCCAGCGCCTGGCTTCCAGCTCCAGAAGAATGTCGACCAGCGCCAGGTGCGTCCCCGCGACGGAAAAGCGGCAGCGAACAACGAGGGTGTCGCAGGCCAGCAGCGAACGGCACCACTTTACCGTACCGCTCGAAACCTGCGTCTGAGCGTTACGGCGCAGAAGGGCGTAGCGCAACCCTTCGGCATAAAAACGATTGTTGTCGAGGATGGCGTAACTCACGATGGCCTCTTTATAAGGTACTGGGCGTATAGATAACGCGTAGGGTGCCGGTGTAATCCCCGGCATTTTTACTGCTGGCAGCAAACGCGGGCGTTTTCAGAATGATGGGGGCGGGGACACAAAGTACGCTCTCCCGTCCACCCGGCAGCACAACCTGACGCAGATATTGCGGGTCATTAGTGCCCTGCCAGATCAGCGTTTTGGCATTCGCCGCGGTTTCTGCTGCGCCCGTTACCGGGTTGATCACCGTAACCTGATAATCGAGCCGATCCCGTGCTTCGGTCTGGCTTCCACCGCGTCGTCTGACGGAAAACGCTCCCTCAGTACGGCCCGTGGCCGCTAAACCGTCATCCTCAAAGCGCAGATAGACGCGCGTGCTGGCGCTGTTTTTGCCGTCATACAGGCACATATCCAGCGCGCTCTCGCCCTGGATTTCGCTGCCGCCGGGCCGCCCCGGAAAATTGGTCAGATTGAGGTTAACCAGCGGGGTTGAGTGGGGGAACGCCGGCAGATAAATCTGCTGGTTACCCGGATCGACCACCTCAATGCGTATCGTCGCCTGCCAGCGGGCTATGGTGAGGTAGCCCGGACACCCGACGTTGACATCGTTAAAGTTGCCCCCGCAGTCGGCGCTTCCCCATTCGCGCAGGTTCTGCTTCAACGTTGCGGTCCAGATGCCCGGCTGGGCGAGCTTATCCAGTTCGCCTTTAACGATGTAAAAATCAAAATAGGGTTCCCGGTTCCAGGCCGAGAGATCGCCGGTACCGCCGCTGACAAAGCTGGCAAAGGTGAAAACTTTGTTGTTGATAAACATATGTTTTTCCCCATAGACCTTCACATCTGCTGTTTTATTTGTCGACGTGTGGGTAAAACGCAGCGTAATGGCGTAGGGGGCGGCCGGGTTCGCGGTAAACCAGACCGGCGCTGTCATACACGCTCCGTTCGTCGGGTCGGTGCGGGACTCGCAGGTCAGGGTGTTGCGTCCCCATTTTTGCGGGTCGATAGTGTCGTAACCGCTCGGTTCATGGACCCAGATATCAAAACGCGCAGGCGGCACCGCGCGGTCGTAGCTAATCCCTACGCTGGAATTTCTTCCTGCAGGGACGCCCGCCAGCGTCTGACAGCTCCACAGCGTCAAAAAAAGTAAAACAAAGAGGTAGTTGTTCACATCATTTCCCTTTGGTGAGGTGCTCTGCATTCATGGCCGTTGGCCCCGTAGGCACGTTCCGCCCGGCGAGCATCAGTTGCGCCTGGTGCTGGACCGAATCCGGCAGGGCGGAGAAAGTGAGTTCCCGACACGGGATAGACCCGACATAACGCACCACGTCGCGCATGCTTTTCACGCTCAGTTCACACTGATAAAACTGCTGCTGACGCACCAGATAAAGGTTGCGCAGCAGGGCGTCGCTCTGGGCGCTGAAACCGCCATTGCCGAGATCGTTCCAGCCGTTCACGTTCAGCGGTACGCCGCCCACGAACGGCGAATGATGTTCGTCAGTGAGCTGGCCGAGCCAGGTGTAGCGGGTGGTGGTTTGCACGTCCCGGCGAAGCATTTTGCCCGGCACCATAAAGAGCGTCCGGCTCCCGGAACCCTGCGTGATTTCACTGCTTGCGCCTGATGAGACGTTCAGCGACTCATTAACCGTCAGCGTTGTTGGCTGATAACCCGGCACCGCAAAAAGGGCACGGCTGTTGGCCGGGATATCCGCGGTGCCGCCGTTATCCAGCGAGACGGTGACGCGTGAATCCCGGGAATCTTCAGGCGTAGCCACGTTTACCGCAACGGCAGAAGCCGGGCGTCCATCGCCCCAGCGGCCAAGCCACAGCCCTGAGCGCGACAGGGCGAGGGTGGAGCTGTAGTTGCCGCTGCTGCTTAACGTATGGCGCCCATCCTGGCGGTCCCATGCGTCGTTCACCGTCAGGCTGGCGTTACCAAAACGTCCACCCTGGCGCGTATACGCCGAGGCATTGAGCGAATCGCTGTTAATCCCCGACGCGCTCAGCCCGTATTCATTCTCGCCGCGCGCGTCGGCATACCAGTTGTGCGCCACGTTGTAGCTCAGCTGGTTTTTCTGATGCTGCTGGTGCTGCCAGGTTGCACCAAGCGAGGTATAGCCTGACGCATCACCCTGACGCTTATGCGCCAGTGAGAGGCTAACGCTCAGATAGCCGCCTTTGTCTTTCCCGTCGCGAGAGTGGTCGTTGCGCATAAACAGGTTAATGCTGCTGTTGATGTTCAGACCGCGCGCGCTAAAGGTATTACTCAGCCCGCCCTGCCAGGCCTGCGTGCGGGAGCGGGTCATATACACCGGCTCCCACGGCAGGCCGGCATCGTGACGATCGTCATGGTCAGGCAGTTCCCGGCGCGTAACGTAGCGCCCTTCGTTGCGGTTATCCGAATACCCCAGGTTGGCGTACCACGAGCCGACAGGCACGGAGAACATGATCGAGAGGCTACGATAACAGCCGTTGACGGCGTCAAAACCTGCGCTGCGGGTATCACAATTTTCTGCGGATAACGCGTTGCGGTAGAAGCTCAGCGAAAACCCGTCGTTATAGCTGATTTGCTGAATATTGCCGCGTTGGCCCTTGCTGCCGTAGAGGTAGCTAAAGCGTGTGCTTAATACCCCGTCGATCGGGCCCGCGTTAAAGCCGCGGCTCCAGTCGAGAGCATTTTCCAGGAAGTGCTGCCTTTTCATGACGGTTGCGCCGCTGGTCAGCGCCAGCGTCGGGGTGACGGGCAGGCGTATACCCGCCTGTGCGATCGGGCTGCGTTCATCATTGCGATCGTTATTAGCCGTTTCCCCTGCCTGCATAAACCACTCGACGCGGTCGAATGGCGTAATGCCCGTACGGGTAAACGGAACCTGCTCGGTACGCGTCAGTCGGTTGTTTTCGTAAACTGACAGCGTCACGGTATAGCTTCCATCCGGAAACGCGCGGGTATCCAGAGTTTGTGCCCCGGCATTGAGGTAAAAGCTGGCCAGCAGCTCCTTGCCGCGGCGCGCGTCGATACGCGCATCGTGCGAAAGCAGCACCGTAATGGGCGTGCCCTTCGATTGCTGAATAGGGTTGATCCATGCCCGGGTCGAGCCCGTGCGCAGGCCACGAATTTTTCCCAGCGGCAGCTGGCTGAGGTTAATATTCCCCCCGGCGTTGCTGAACAGGTCGCGGGTATCCATCTCGCCTATCTGTAGATAATATTCACGCCATAAATCCTGGCGGAACCAGGCATTGTTAACGGTCATTTCCTGCTGCTGCTGATGACGCGAGCGTTGTCCCAGCCAGGTCCAGTCGAGGTTAAGATAGCCGTCCTGGGTCAGCGCCAGCGCCCCGTTGCCCTGAACGGTGGCAGACTGATAATCCCTGTCGGCAACGAAATTGATATTTTGCTGATGAATCAACGCGTTTTCGCTGTCCTGGGTGGGCTGATACCACTGGTTTTCCTCCGAGGGCTTTGGCAAAAAGCGCTTATCAAAAAACAGGTTTATGCGAGCATTGTTTTCGTCATAGATGATGGCCGCACGGCGGGTTTCGAGATAATCACACCCCGTCGCGGAGCCGTTACTGCTGCAGGCCAGGTTGCCGTTACGGGCAAGCGGAACGGCCAGCGCTGCGGAAACGGAGCCGATAAGGGCAGGATCGTCGTTAAACTGACGTTTGATGGCCGCGACCACGGTTTCAGGCGCGACAAAACTGACCGTTTCAAGATTGATATCGGTTTCGAAAAGGCCAAGCGACTCGCCGTATAAGCTCACCTCTGTCCACATGCGCTGCGTTTTCGCCAGGTCCTCGAATCCGGCCGGGACGGCCATCTCAGCGCAGGCGAGGTGGACAGATGCGGGTAATAAAGCAACAAAAAGGAGAGTATTTCTGTGAAAAGCCATGAACGAGCCTCGACATCATCCTGACGTCAGAGGGCGGGCGCCCTCTGACGTTATTCCTTAGGTGCTATGGTGTTACGCACCGCCTTCCGTGGTGGTCGCCTGAGTCAGCATCAGGCTTACAACGCCACTGTACTGGCCGGTTTTCAGAATGCCTTTGGTGGTCTGGGAAATGGTCAGAGGCAGAACCGCAGAACCGTTTTCAATGCTGCCCGGGAACAGTTCGGTTCCGGTAAATTCGGCATCGGTGGTGGACAGAGTTTTATCACCCAGAAGAACCGTCATCGGTACAATCTGATCCCCATCCGTGTTGGTGAGCTTAGCTGCGCTAACGAGGCGTACTTTGACGTTACTGGTAGCAGAGTTGGACCATACCTTGGTGTTCAGGCGGTAGCTTTCCAGGCCCCGACCCGGCAGATACTGCATGTCGATGCTGGCTGGCAGCGGCGTGTTATCGGCCTGGGTCATATCCAGCTGTGAATCAACGCTGGAGTTGACGGTAATATCTTTCTGGATCGCCAGCGCGCTGGCAGATGTGGTCATCGCGGCAACGATCATCAGAGGTTTAATAAATTTACGCATTGATATCTCCATATTTTACAAATGAGCACCCTGGCTCTTTAAACAAACCACAAGGGTTTTTACAGTGACGTCGTGTTATTGCACGACGGGTAAGTCAGCTTCTTCAGCGGTTTTTTTCACCCAGTTGAAGTAGCGGAATTTGTATTTCTTGCCGTTTACCTGATTAAGCATTTTTAATTTCCGCTCGGTATCCGGATAAATCGTGGCGTCTTCTTTTATCCATTCACAGACGTCATCTGACTGACAAATACCGATCTCCCTGAGCGGCACGCGCAGGGTGCCGGCGTTGGTGACGGTCCCCCGTGCGGGATCGATATGCAGCGAAACGCGCTCCGTGGCAGGGGCCAGATGTACCAGCGCCCCCCAGATAACATTGACCCCTAGCTTTGCCTTTGCCGTCGCTGCCGTGCTTTCGGGCTGGCCGGGAATAATGCTGTCCGGCTGTTTCACCCCTTCAAAATAGACTCGCCAGGTGGTCTCTTTTTCCGGCGGCGTCAGTGAAACAAGGCGCACCACGCGCATTGCGCCTGCCGCCAGGGCAAATTTATCGGGCGTCACCACGACGCCGCCTTCTTTCCACGAAGCAACGTCAATCTCTTTTTCCTGGGCCGTTCCGGGGTTAAGAATTTTCTTTTGCCTCACCCGAATGAACTGAATATCATCCGTTTTCGATGCCACTTTTATTTGCGCTGCGCCGGCGCTATCCACGTTAAGTTCCATTGGATAGACGCTCATATTGGCCATTGTCATTTCTGAGAAAAATGACAGCGACAGCGCGGCGACATAAAACGCGGTTGTCATATTCACTTTTTGTTTCTGTTTCACATTCAGCCTGCCTGCTCTGAGTTCTTGTGCGGTTTTTAACACCAGGACACCGTCTGCTTTCGTATCGCTTCAGGGCAGGGAAACTTTAACCAGAACAGCAGGTTGTGAAAATTTGTATTAGTTAACCGCTGATATACAGTGATTTATCCTGATTTGCTGGGCTTAAAGTTGTATAGTTAAAAGAAAATGCCGCTACCCAGGATGGGAAGAAAATTCCTGTTGATGAAAAAAGAACCAGCTCAGGAAGCGATTTTCTTGCCGATGTCACAGGGATAAAAAAGCCTGCGGTAATAGCTGAGAGTGAAATATGTTTTTTATATGCAATAATTCGTTGTTATTTGATCCTGAAGCACATGCAATTAGTCTTGTTGCTCAACCGGAGTCTGTATTAACGCTCTCGGCGCCAGCCGTTCGCCTTTTACAGGAGTTTATTCGTCATAAAGGGCACGATCTGAGTCGGGAGGAATTAATTACGCGCGTCTGGGAGGAGTATGGCTTTACGCCGTCTGGAAATAACCTCAACAAAGCGGTCAGTGAATTACGCAAAAGCTTCCAGTCTCTTGGGGAACATCATAATTTCATTGTGACGATACCCCGGTATGGATTCCGTTTTGTTGCCGATGTGATTTGCCAGCCTGCGCAAATTGTTCAACCCGCTGAAGCACAGCCGATCTCTTCCGTCGTGCCGCCAGAGGCAAAACGTCAGCGTATTTACCTTAAATGGGGCGCCGCGGCGGCGGTATTGTTAGCATCAGCACTGGGGTTAGGCCTGCTGTTTAACCAGCAGCAGAAGATCGCTATACCGATGACGCCAAAGCCCGTCGCGCAGAAAATAGCGGGCTGTAGCATCTGGCTTATTAACGATCATGGCCGGCCGCTGGTGCTCTCGAAACTGGCGGGGCTGCTGGAGGCGAATAATGTGGCGTGCGCGCGCGAAGCGTACAATATCTACTATTTCAGCGCCCGCTTTAACCTTGCAGTTGCGGATGAAGTGTTCATTGGTGCATGCCCGGTCAATAAAACCAGCCTGTGCAAAACCATTCGCTATAAAAGCGGGGCAGAAAAATGAAAATGAGACTTCTGTTTGCTGCGGGTGGGGCGCTTGCTGGCGGCGCGCTGGCGCTCTTTATTTATTCCGGGGGCATATATAAGCGTGATGCGCTGGCCTGCAGTACGGAATTTAACTTTACGCGTAACGAGGGAAAAGCGAATGAGGTCCGGGTCAATACCGTGGCCCAGTTCTATTTTCATCGGGACGGCACCGGCTTAACAACGTACAAAGGTGCAGCTATGGCTGAAGGCCGGGGCATGATCGTTGACAGGGATGTGGATTTTACCTGGTCGCGACGGGATGATGATAACGTTATCGTGTTGAGCTACACCAAAACCTGGCGTCGGCATAATGACAATACCCCGGACGAAAAGTGGGGAGGCTTTGCGAGGCCGACAGCCCGCTATTACCTGACGATCTCCGAGCTTGCGCCCGCCGTGTGGCTGATACAGGACCGGCTCTATCCCACCTATATTTGCCGCGGTGACTAGGGCATAAAAAAAGGAGAATGCCTGAGGCATTCTCCTTTTTGTTTCAGCAGGTCTGCTTAATCGCGGCTGGCGAAGCCCAGGATGCTCAGCAGGCTGACGAAGATGTTGTACAGCGACACATACAGGCTCACGGTCGCGCGGATGTAGTTGGTCTCACCGCCGTGAATAATGTTGCTGGTTTCATACAGGATCGCGCCGGATGACAGCAGGATAAACACCGCGCTAATCGCCAGGTGCAGGGCAGGCAGCTGCAGGAAGATGTTTGCCACCATACCAATCAGCACCACTACGATACCCGCCATCAGCATACCGCCAAGGAAGGACATATCCTTGCGCGTGGTCAGCACGTAGGCCGAGCAGCAGAAGAACACCAGCGCGGTACCGCCCAGCGCCATGCCAATCACGTCACCCATACCGGCAGACAGATACGCGTTCAGGATCGGCCCCAGGATATACCCCAGGAAGCCGGTGAAGGCGAACGCGGAAAGAATACCGACCGGTTTATCAGCGGTTTTGTAGGTCAGGAACATCAGACCGTACATCCCCACCAGCGTCAGGATCAGGCCCGGAGACGGTAGCATCAGCACGGTACTGGCGGTAGCGGTGATCGCTGAAAACGCCAGCGTCAGGCTGAGCATGAAATAGGTATTGCGCAGCACCTTGTGGGTGCTGAGTAGCGATGTGCGGTCGCGTGAGGAAGTAATTATACGATCCATGAGTCACTCTCTTATGACAGATGTAATTAACGGAAAGAATAGGAAACGGCGCGCCAGTCTCAAAGTGGTTTTACCCATCTTTACTCAGCACGTTAGCGCTGAAGGTGGTCGTTTCTTCTGCAAAAGCATGTGTAACCAGTATGAACGGCGGTTTAAAAGTATTTACCAGATCAACCTCTTATAGGTTACTGAAAAATATTGCGTTATTGCCTTTCGGGCGCTAAGAGTTATCTCCGGATCGTCATAAAACAGACAATAAGGCGAAGGAAATGAAACCACAAACACGCACGCGCTTTACGCTCTCTTTACTCACCGCCGGGATCCTGTGCGCCAGCACGGCGACCTGGGCGGCTAACGTGCCAGCAGGAACAGCGCTGGCCGAAAAACAGGAACTGGTCAGAAACAATGGCAGCGAACCGGCCTCGCTCGACCCGCATAAAGTCGAAAGCGATATCGAATTCAATATTATCAGCGATTTATTCGAAGGGCTGGTGAGCGTCTCCCCGTCAGGGGAAATCCAACCCCGGCTGGCTGAAAAATGGGAGAACAAGGACAACACCGTCTGGACGTTCCACTTACGTCCGGGTATTACCTGGAGCGACGGGACGGCCATTACCGCAGAGGATGTGGTCTGGAGCTGGCAGCGCCTGGTTGATCCAAAAACCGTTTCACCGTACGCCAGCTATCCCGGCAACATGCATATCGTCAACGCGGCCGATATCGCTCAGGGGAAAAAATCCCCCGACACGCTGGGCGTAAAAGCAATTAACGATACCACGCTGGAAGTGACGCTCACCCAGCCCAACGCGGCGTTCCTGGCGATGCTGGCGCACCCGTCGCTGGTGCCGGTGGATAAAGTGCTGATTGGCCGTTTCGGTGAAAAGTGGACCAAACCGGAGCATTTCGTCAGCAGCGGAGCGTATAAGCTGTCCCAGTGGGTGGTCAACGAACGCATTGTGGCGGAGCGTAACCCGCGCTACTGGGATAACGCGCATACCGTTATTAACAAAGTCACCTATCTGCCGATCACCTCCGAGGCCTCGGATGTGAACCGCTATAAAGCGGGCGAAATTGATATTGTGTATACGGTACCCATTAACCAGTTTGCTCAGTTGAAGAAAACGCTGGGCAGGCAGCTGGACGTCTCCCCGCAGCTGGCGACCTATTATTACGAATTCAACACCACCCGTCCGCCGTTCAACGATGCCCGCGTGCGCAAGGCGCTGAACATGGCGCTGGATAAAGACATCATCGCTGAGAAGGTGATGGGGCAGGGGCAGCGCCCGGCGTGGCTGATTAGCCAGCCGAACATCGGCGGGGTCAAGCTGCAGAATCCGGATTACGCGAGCTGGCCGCTGGACAAGCGTATTGCTGAGGCGAAAAAACTGCTCAACGAGGCCGGGTATAACGAAAGCCATCCTCTGAGCTTCAACCTGCTCTATAACACCTCTGAATCGCACCAGCGCATCGCAATTGCGGCCAGCTCTATGTGGAAGAAAAACCTCGGCGTAGACGCGAAGCTGCAAAATCAGGAGTGGAAAACCATGCTGGACACCATGCACACCCACAACTTTGACGCGGTGCGCTACGCCTGGATTGCCGACTACGACGACGCGGCGACCTTCCTGAACAACTTCCGCACCGGCGACAGTGAAAACACCAGTCAGTACAGCAACCCGGACTACGATCAAGCCTTGATCAACGCCGCAAAGGCCAAAACGCCGGCAGAGCGGGGTAAGTTCTACCAGCAGGCGGAAGACCTGTTGGGCCGTGATGTGCCTGCCGTTCCGGTTTATCACTACGTCCGTACGCACCTGGTGAAACCGTGGGTGGGTGGCTTTACGCCGGATAAGCTGGGGTACTATTTCACAAAAGATATGTACATCAAAAAGCACTAAGCGAGAGGGCTGGATTTTATGCTGATAAAATCGCCGATGTGTTGTCAGTTCAACCGATTGAGCACATTTTGGCTAATTTTAAAGCGAACGATTGCAGCCACTCTTTACAGCATGCGGTGAGGTGTTTATAGTTCGCCTCACTCAGGAAGTGTGGCCGAGCGGTTGAAGGCACCGGTCTTGAAAACCGGCGACCCGAAAGGGTTCCAGAGTTCGAATCTCTGCGCTTCCGCCAGATATAAACCCCAGCTTACTCGTTAAGCTGGGGTTTTTCTTTTGTCTTATCTCAGAGTTGCCTTTTACCAGATTCTGGCCATTCCTTCGCTTGCCGGGCGAACGAGAGTGAAGCCAAATTTAGAATACAGCTCGGGGACATCCGCCATTAAACAAACGTAGGCCCCTCTACAGGCATTGTTATCCAGCCATGCCACAAGCGTTTCCATGATGAGTCTACCGAGCCCCTTTCCCTGATGAAGAGGGTCAACGGCGACGTCGACAATATCAAAATTCAACGCACCGTCTCCCACGATTCGCCCCATACCCACGGGTTTTCCCTCACACAAAATATGCATGCCATAACAACTGCCAGGCAGCGCTTTGCGTGCTGCCTCCAGCGGACGAGGGCTAAGACCCGAGATTTCGCGAAGGCGGCAAAACGCTTCTGCGGAGGGGACGGTTTCAACTACGGTATAGTTTTCATGCATAAAAAGCTCCAGTCAGTATCTCTCGGTGTGTAATCCCCTCGGGCTAAACAGCGTTAGCGCCCGGCGGCGTTTCGCTGGCACAGGCTTACAATGAAACGTGCAACGTCTTAATATTATTGCAGAATGTAGGCCGGGTAAGCGTAGCGCCACCCGGCAAGAAAGGCGAGGTTTATGAACGGATAAAGGCCAGAATATCCGCGTTAATCGTATCCGCGTGGGTGGTATGCATCCCGTGCGGGAAGCCCGGATAGATTTTCAGCACGCTATTCGCCAGCAGCTGGTCCTGCAGAAGGGCGGCATTCTTATAAGGCACGACCTGATCGTCATCCCCCTGCATCACCAGAACGGGAACCGTAATGGTTTTCAAATCCTCTGTCTGATCGGTTTCTGAAAACGCCTTAATTCCCTCATAGTGTGCCCTGGCGCTGCCGATCATGCCCTGACGCCACCAGTTCTGAATGGTGCCCTCTGAAACCTCAGCCCCCGCCCGGTTAAACCCATAAAAAGGACCGCTGGCGACGTCGAGGTAAAACTGGGCGCGATTCGCGGCCAGCGCTTTACGAAAGCCGTCGAAAACCTCTACAGGTGTCCCGCCAGGATTGTTTTCTGTTTTCACCATCAACGGTGGAACGGCGCTCACGAGCACCGCTTTGGCAACGCGCCCCTGCGGCTGGCCGTACTTCGCAACATAGCGAGCCACCTGGCCACCGCCGGTAGAGTGGCCGACGTGCACCGCATTGTGCAGATCCAGGCTTTCAACCACGGCCGACGCGTCAGCCGCATAATGATCCATATCGTGCCCTTCGCTGACCTGGTCCGAACGCCCGTGACCACGGCGGTCGATTGCGATAACGCGATAGCCTTCCGCAAGGAAGAAGAGCATCTGGTTATCCCAGTCATCGGCACTCAATGGCCAGCCGTGATGGAAAACAATGGGCTGAGCCTCTTTTGGACCCCAGTCTTTGTAGTAAATATTGACGCCGTCTTTCGTTGTTACGAATGCCATACCGCAGACTCCTCTGTTAAAGACGCAACGATCGCTGGCTGAGCGCAGAGCGAACCATTATTGTCTTCATGATGTTGGCTTGTTTTGTTTCCCGTACCGACAGTACCCCTAAAGTGTAGGAGAAATAGTAAAACCGGTGGGTTTCATTCGTGTGAATGGTATCCAGAAGGGGAAAGCGAATGATGGGCTCTGGAGTGAGTCCCAGAGCCATCAGAGGAGGGGGCGTTAACGGTTCTCTTCAATATAACGGGCGAGATCGGCCGGGGTTTTCAGCACCGTCGCCACGTCGGTAGGCGGGATCATACAGCCGTAAACGTCCTGCACCTCCAGCACCATGTCGACTGCCAGAATGGAGTCGAGAATGTCGGATTCAATCAGCTCATCGTGAAAGCCAACCTTGCGGGATAACACTTTTTCAAACAGGGCGAGAATATCGTGTTCCATCATTTTTCCTGGGATAATTAATGTGTGCGGGCGTAAGCGTCCAGCAGCTTGCGGTCAATTTTGCCGTTAGGATTTAGCGGCAAAGCGTCTTTTACGATAATTTGTGAAGGCACCATGTAGTGGGGCACCACGTTTGCCAGCGAGGTTTTGATTGCATCCGGTGCCAGCTCCGTCACGCAGAACGCGGCGATGCGCAGCACGCTGCCGCAGGGTTTCATCAGCGGCATCACCACCGCTTCGCTGATGCCGGACATGGCCAGCAGGCGGTTTTCAATCTCGCCGATCTCGATGCGGTAGCCATTCAGCTTGACCTGGCTGTCGTTGCGGCCCTGGCAGTAGATGAGCCCGTCTTCATAACCCAGATCGCCGGTCCGGTAGCCGCGGAACGCATCATTTTCCCGACGCAGCAGTTTTGCCGCGTTCTCCTGCGGCAGGCCTAAATAGCCGCGCATGACGTTTTTGCCCCAGATAATCAGCTCGCCCTCGGCGGAAATCTCCATTCTGCTGTCCGGCATCATCACGCCCACCGGCAGCACCGCGCTGTCGCTGTTAAGGATCTCATCCGTGATCTCAACCACGGTTGTCGCAATGGTCGCTTCCGTTGGGCCATAGGAGTTGATGATTTTGGCCTGCGGGAAACGGCGGCGGAGCTGTTTCACCAGCGCTTTATTGAGCACTTCACCAATGAAGATAAAGACGCTGAGTGCAGGCAAATACTCGCTGTTAAAGTGCGGAGAAAGCAGTTGCTGGTAGGCAAAAGAGGGGGTGGAAACCCAGGCGGAGACCGCGTTGCTTTGCAGTCGCTCGAGCCAGTTCTCTTTCTGGATATCCTCTTTGGCATTCAGCACGATGTGGCCTCCCATCGCCAGGTTCGCCAGCAGAGGGATCAGGGAGAGGTCAAAGCTGAACACCGCGTGGTTCATCAGCACCGGTTTTTCCGGCAGCGAAAAGTCCTGGCTGACCCACTTCATGAAGTGCCATACGCTTTCACGTCCAATCTGCACGCCTTTCGGTTTTCCGGTGCTGCCTGAGGTAAACATGATATAGGCCAGATCCTGCTCCTCCAGGACCTTGCCCGCCTCGCCGGTGGCGATGAACTGCCGCGTCGCCACGTCGTAGTAGTAAGGGGCGCCGGTCAGGTTGCAGATCTCGCGAAGCCGCTCCTGCGGGTAGATGCAGTCCACCGGGATGTACGGAATGTTGTGCAGCAGGCAGCTATAGATTGCCACGGCGAACTCGGCCTGCTGATGGCCGTACAGCACGATCGGCGTACCGTCTGCGGGCTGGCAGCGTCGATAACGCTCTGCCCAGTCCGTCACGGCAGAGGAAAGCTGGAGCCAGCTTAAGGTTTCGTCGCTGCCGCTGATGGCCAGCTGCTGCGGGGAGGCGGGATCGCGCAGTGCCGCACGCAAGAAATCCTGCAGTTCCTGAAGATCGGAGTGATTTTTCATAGAGGTGACATTCCACTGAAGATGTAAAGGGATCCTGCGGCGCTTCCCAGCGTCAGAATTCGTCCCAAAAACGCAACGGCCGGATACTGCAATCCGCGGTGTAACGTTGGGCTGCGTTTGGCTGACCACAGCAGCATGTTGTGCGCGACGGAAATCGCGCCAAACAGCGCGCCGCTGATGACGTAATGGCGTTCCAGGCCATTCCACGCCCCCATGCAGAACAGGGTGCAAAAAATACCGATATTTTGCGCCAGCGTTTTGTTCTGGCGGAAAAAGTTAAACTTCATCAGGTTCATATAGACGGGCATAAAGACCACGTCGCGCAGCCATTCGGACAGGCTGATGTGGAAGCGGCGCCAGAAATCCTGCGGGTTCTTTGCAAGAAGCGGCATGTTGAAGTTTGCCGGAATATTCAGCCCAAACAGCCGACCCGCGCCGATGGCCATATTGCTGTAGCCCGCGAAATCAAAGTACAGATAGGCGCTGTAGGCAATCGACATCACCACGCCCACGGTCAGGGTAAACGGCTTATGGCTCCAGGGCTGCACGACGAGCGAATCGATCAGCATGGCAAACAGGAACTTCTGAATGATGCCGGTAATAATTTGCTCAAGCGCCGTTAAAAACTGCTCGCGGTTCAGGACAAATGCCGGCTTATTCACATCGCTCATCCATGTCCGCCAGCGATACATCGGGCCGGCCAGAATAATAAAGGGCATAAAGAGATAGCAGAAATAGTGCAGGAAATTCTGGCCCTCTTTTTTACTGCGATACAGCAGTACATCCACAGCGCGGAAGGTCATAAAAGAGAGACCGATTGTGCCGAGGTGATAATTAAAATGTAATTTCACCAGAACCAGAGGCAGCAGCGTTAAAACGACCGCCTGCCAGGTTTTTAATCTGCCTTTTTCTTTTAACGTGGCGACAAGATAAAACCAGCAAAAGACGGCCACGGGAACACTGTAATTGCCCTGAAAAATATAACCCCAGCCTAATGCTGTCACCACGGATAAGGAAACTAGCCAGGTCAGACGGTGGCGTAAAACACGATTAACCATCGCAAACACCAGCGCGGATGAAAATAAACAGACAAAAAACATTCCTGAGCTGTACATCATTTCGCCTCAGAATTTTTGATATTCAAAATGCAGCTGCATACTCATGCTGTCATCGACAGCGGTCCATGCAACGACGGTGATCGCCAGCAGTAAATAAAGGCAAAAAAGACGGATCGCGATTTTCATTATTTAAAACTCTGTGCAATAAAGCGAAGCATTGGCACCCAGGCCAGTTCGGTAGGGTGCAGACGATCCCAGTTCCAGCCGTTCTGATACGGCATGGCGTACATATCCAAATACGGGATCTGGTTCTCTTTCAGAATGGTTTGAATCTGCTTATCGAACGGGCGGAAGGTGTCGGTATTGTAAAGCGCCCAAGGGTTAACCGGGTCGACGATAGCAATCACCTGCACGTGATGCGCTTTCAAAAGCTGAACGGTTTTCCTGAACGCGGCGAACTGCCCCGGCACCACCGGCGTGTCATCCCACTGCTGCGGCTTACCGTCCTCGTCGTAAATCGTTTTGTCCATCCACAGCGTGGCCGCGCTCTGATGGCGCTTTTTAATCAACTCGCGGGCATTCGCCAGCGCTTTATCCCAGTCAGGGGAAAGACGGGCGGTTGGCTGCTGAGGCCAGGGCTGCGCCGTCTGTGGCCTGATGTTGAGCAGCGACAGCCAGTCGTTTTTAATCAGGGTGCAGAAGTTTGCAAACTGAAAACTCAGCTCGTCCCACATCAGCGCCGGATGCCAGCCATACACACGCATTTGCCCGAAGGTTAAATGGCTTATCTCTTTCGCATCAATATGCTTCAGGTAATTAACCAGGAACGGGCGCGCCTGCGGATCCTTCATCAGGGGATTAAAAATCGAGCCCGGAAAATTATCCGCATAGATAGCGGGCGGCAGGCCTTTTGAATAAAAGCCGTCAGGCGCCAGAAGCAGCACCACTTTGCTGTTTGCGTTAAGG
Source organism: Enterobacter cloacae complex sp. P12RS (assembly GCF_014895875.1). Classification (NCBI taxonomy): domain Bacteria; kingdom Pseudomonadati; phylum Pseudomonadota; class Gammaproteobacteria; order Enterobacterales; family Enterobacteriaceae; genus Enterobacter; species Enterobacter cloacae complex sp. P12RS. The sequence goes on along the minus strand of NZ_JADBQO010000008.1, from coordinate 148,596 downwards.
CTATCTTTAAAACGCGAGAGAAGTAAAAATTGCGTTTCGTCATCGACAAACGCATCGCCATAGGCCACGACGGGCTGGTGCAATTGCTTATTAAAATAATTAAATACGGCGTAATGTTCCTCTTCTGAGGTGGCGACCTCAGACGCACCAAGGAAGAAAATAGCATTCCCTTCTAAAGCATGGGAAATTGTGGCTATTTTTTCCGCCTGTTCTTTTGTCGTCCCTGCCATAGACTTGATCAGCGGCTGGAATTTAAGCGGCGGATCAAAGCTTGTCACCAGCGGGTGAAAACTCAGGACTAAAATGGCCAAAACGGCCATCAGGATATGTAAGCAAAACGTATTTTTGATTTTCATCATCAACCAGTAAGGCGCTATGACAGTAATGCGTTAAAACCCGCATTACCCGGATTTATTACCATTACAAAACACATGGCCGTCTATTTTTTTTGGCATTCTATACCACGGTGATTTAAAAGGATGAGCGTTGCTGTGTAACGGTATGTACAAGGGGGGAAGGGGGGAGGGCAGGAAAGCGTCCGGGTGACTTTTTGCGCAGTCAAACGCCTGCAGGCAAAAATAGAAAAATTCCTGCTTTACAAGGCGCTAATAGATGTTTATAGTGCGCCTCACTTTGGAAGCGTGGCCGAGCGGTTGAAGGCACCGGTCTTGAAAACCGGCGACCCGAAAGGGTTCTAGAGTTCGAATCTCTACGCTTCCGCCAAATTCGAAAACCCTGTGATAGCAATATCGCAGGGTTTTTTCGTTTTACAGCGCAATTACCAGCTCCCCGGAGTGACTCCGCGAACAGCAGAGCGCCACCTGCTGGTCAGCCGCGCTTTTTTCTGCCTCCGACTGCACGCTATCCCTGTGGTCCACCACGCCGTCAATCACCGGCGTCAGGCAGGCGCCGCAGATCCCCATTTCGCAGGACAGCGGCACGTCCACCCCGTTTTCCTGTAATACCTGAGCGATGGTCTTATCCGCAGGCACCGGCCAGCGCTCGCCGGTAGAGGCAAGTTTGACCGTAAAGATCTCGCCTGCGACGCCGCTTGTGACAGGGGGAGCGGGCTGAAACGCCTCGCTGTTGATATGGGCGTCATTCCATCCCTTCGCCGCCGCCACATCGCGCGCTTTCTCCATAAACCCCGCCGGTCCGCACACCCACGCGTGCAGCCCCGCTTCAGGCGCGGGGAAATGCTCCGCCAGCGTGGTTCGTGGGGTGGTGGTATGAATAATGCAGTCACCGCACTGCGAGAGTTCGCGCGCAAACGCCGCGTTTTCCCGGTTTCTGACGTAATAGTGCAGCGTAAACGGCGTTCCGGTCGCTTTCAGCTGCAATGCCATCGCATACAGCGGCGTAATGCCAATCCCTGCTGCCAGCAGCAATACCCGCTCAGCCTGATGCAGCGAAAACAGATTGCGCGGGGCCGAGATTGAAAGCCTCTGGCCCGGACGCAGCGTTTCGTGAACGTAGCGCGACCCGCCGCGCGAGGCGGCTTCTCGCCCCACGCAGATAAGATAGCTCTCGTCGCCACATGCCCCGGTCAGAGAGTACTGGCGGACCACGCCGCAGGGCAGGTGGACATCAATGTGCGCGCCGGGTTGCCACGCCGGTAGCGCGTCGCCGTTTTCGGCCACCAGCCTGACGGCGAGGCTTTTATCCCCCTCGCGCCACAGCCCGTCAACGATCACGTTCAGCATATTGGCCTCCGTCATACCAGGAAAAATTCGCCAAAGCCCATCTTCTTCAGTCCCCGACGGTAGGCAATCGAACTCTTATCTGCCGGAATATGGGCTTCCAGAGTGAGATCCAGCGGCAGACTTTCCGGGCGCTGGGTTTCGACCATCAGGCGATCCTCTTCAAAAATGCGCAGGTTAAAGGCATGCACGTCCTCCACCGGAATATGCAGATCAAAGTTGCGCGCGATGGGCGCGAACATGCGGGTCACCCGTGACGAGACGGGCGAGGCGGCGTTCATAATCACCAGCCTCGATTCACCCGGAAAATGAATCGTCAGGGTGGCGGTAAACGGCAGATGCATTTCAAAATGGCGCAGCCACTGGAACCCTTCTGGCGCCTGCACGGGTGAACTGGCGGGATAGTTGCTCACGGAACTCCAGTAATCGGCCACGAAACCGAAGGGCGTCTCCTGCGGCTGATAGATAGGGACAAGCTGATTATTGGGATCGGCAAAGGTATCGGTATGGATCCACGCAAAGTGGGCAACATCCAGAAACCCCTCCACCTGGCGCCCGGCGAAGCCGTTCACCTCAAACGCCGGGCAGTTGATCTGCTGAAATCCGTCGTCGCTCCAGTGCGGCATGGTGGGCAGCGGCACGGGATTGTCCGGGTCAAACGCCAGGCAGGTCCAGATCAGGCCGAAGCGCTCTTCCACCGCGTAGTTAATCAGGTTCAGCTTCGCCGGAACGGGCTGGTCGGGGCTGGACGGAATGCGGTTGCAGCGGCCGTCTTCACCAAAGCGTAAGCCGTGGTAGGGGCAAATAATCCCGTGATCGTCGTGAAAGCCGAGCGTCAGCGGCACGCCGCGGTGCGGACACACGTCCCGGGCAACCACGACCTGGTCGTTAATTCGGTAAATCACCAGCTGTTCATCCAGCAGGGTGGCCTTGACGGGGGCCGGGCCGACGTCGCAGGCGCGCGCAACCGGATGCCAGCATTTCGCCAGGCGCAGCCAGTCCTCTGGCTCAAACGTGCAGTGGGCGGGTGGTGTCGGTTCTCTTTTCATCGTTGTCCCTCTTGTTTAGCCTAACGGGCCGCCCTGAATGGTCTCGCACAGACCGTTGATAATGCGTTCCCCGGTCTCCTCTTTGAGTTCCTGATACCAGGCCTGCGTCAACGCCATATCTTTCCCGTGGGTGACGTCGCAGCGTTTACGCGCTTTCAGCACCAGGTCACGCACCCGGTCGCAGCGCAGGGCTTCGTACTGCCGCAGCGCCAGCGTAATGTTGTGGTTTTCACGCAGGCATTCGCCCAGCACCACGGCGTCCTCCATGGCCGCGCAGCCGCCCTGGCCGATATCCGGCGTGGTGCTGTGCCCGGCATCGCCGAGCAGCGCGACGTTGCCGCGTACCAGGCTGTCGAACGGCTCGATGTCATGGATTTCAATGCGGTTGGTGGTATCGGGATCCAGCGCGGCGATAAGCTTCTGTACCGGCGGCGCCCAGCCGCGGAAGTAGCCCGTGAGATCGGCGCGCAGGGTGGTGCGATCCTCCGCCAGGCCCGCGGGCAGCGGCACGTCAAAAAAGAAGTAGAAACGACCGCCGGAGACGGGCATCAGCGACACGCGTTTACCCTCGCCAACGAAGGTGGTCCACTGGTGCGCCGGGGCAATCTCTTCATCAATCTTCACCAGCCCGTTCCAGTTCACGTATCCGGCGTAGCGGCGCTCCGGGGTATAGCCCAGCACGTACGGACGAACCGCCGAGTGGCTGCCGTCGGCGGCAATCAGAAAATCACCTGTTGCCGTGGTGCCATCGGTAAAGGTCACGCTTACGCCCGCGTCGTCTTCATGAACGTGTTCCACGCGCTTGCCAAACTGCACCTTGTCGCGCCCCCAGAAGTCCAGCATTTCGCGCTGGAGTTCAGCGCGCGAGACGGGGCAGGGGCGCCCGCCGGTACGCTCAACCAGCGGGGCGAGGCTGAAGCGGGTCAGGGTGTCGCCGCGCCGGTAATCCTTGTAGGCCATAAAACGCATCGGACCGCCGTAGGTTTCGATAATGTCGCCCATGCCGAGGTGCTGCATACACTTCACGCCGTTAGGCCAGATGGAGATGGCCGCCCCGACGGGCCGGATCTCTTTTACGGCTTCGAACACGGTACAGTCGATGCCCGCTTTCTTTAGCGCGACGGCAGCGCTCAGGCCACCAATACCCGCGCCAATGACGATTGCTTTCATGCTTCTCTCCTTTTGCAGGGTGTAAAAACATTCAGCAATTTGCGTACCAGGCTGCAGAGTGGCGAAAACGGCGTTGTAGGAGGTGAGTTTGCACTGCTAAGGTGCGCAAACACGGTGAATATGCCTTTTTATGAATCAATAATTTCCTGTCCAGCCATACAGAATCGACTGTTTCACATCGGCGACAAGAGTGGCGTGGTTTGTGCAACAACCCGGAGGAGGACAATAAAGGAGACACTATGATCGCACTGCACGACTTCAATCATCTTCCTGAGAAAGAGGCTCTCGCGCTGCTCACCCCCTGCGTGGCGCTCCCCGGCTGGGCTGAGGCGCTGGTTTATGGACGGCCTTACCCGAGCCGGAGTGAATTGACGATCGCGGCGCAGGCGCTGATGCAGCGCTGGGATGAGGCGTCGTTAGCGCAAGCCCTGAGCGCGCACCCGCGCATCGGGGAAAAGCCCGCGGGTGCACATGTGGAGGCGGCGCTGTCGCGTCAGGAGCAGGGAGCGGTGAATGACCGTGACGCGGCGCTTGCGCAGGCGCTGCGCGAGGGTAACGCCCGCTACGAGGCCCGCTTCGGCCGGGTATTTCTGATCCGCGCGAAGGGCCGCAGCGGCGAGGAGATATTACAGGCCCTGCGCGCGCGGCTGGAAAACAGCGACGCGCAGGAAGTTCAGGCGGCGCTGGAACAGCTGCGGGAAATTACGCTGCTGCGGCTGGAAGGAGTGATTAGCGAATGAGCACGCTCAGCACCCATATTCTCGATATTTCAACGGGCAAACCCGCCGCGGGCGTGACGGTTCACCTAGAACGGGAGGGCGAAATCATGGCGACGGGCGTGACCAACGTTAATGGTCGCATCACCGAATTTGTCCCTTTCCTGCCCGCAGGCCGCTATCGGCTGGTGGCGGAGATCGGCGGGTGGTTTCGCGCAACCGGCCGGGAGACGATTTACCCCTGCGCGCAAATTGATTTTGTGACGGGAGAAGCGGCAGACGAGCACTTCCATCTGCCGTTTGTGATTGCGCCAGGCGGGTGGTCAACCTACCGGGGCAGTTGACCACACCCGCTCGCCGTTGACCCAGGTCTCACTGATGTTGCGCTCGTCGCCCAGGGTCATCAGCACAAATAGCTGCTCGTAGATATCCTGACAGCGGCGATTGCGCAGGCGCTGCAGCGGCGTCACGTCAGGATCGATAACCACGAAATCCGCCTCTTTGCCGGGGGCGAAGTTGCCAATCTTATCGTCCAGCCTGAGGGCGTGCGCGCCGCCCAGCGTGGCGTGATAAAACGCCTCGCTGGCGCGCAGGCGGTAGCTCTGCAGTTGGCCGACCTTGTAGGCTTCTCCCAGGGTGCGCAGCATGCTGAAGGTGGTGCCCGCGCCGACGTCGGTGCCGATGCCCATCCGCACCTTGTGCTGCCAGCAGGCGGGCAGGCGAAACAGCCCGCTGCCGAGAAACAGGTTCGAGGTGGGGCAAAACGCCACCGCCGAACCGGTGTCGTGCAGGCACTGCCACTCGCTGTGGTGCAGATGAATCGCGTGGGCAAACACGCTGCGCTCGCCGGTCAGGCCGTAGTGGTGATATACGTCCAGATAGCGCTCGTGCTCCGGCCAGAGATCGTTCACCCAGGCCACTTCGTTTGGGTTTTCGCTGAGATGGGTCTGCAGCCAGGTATCCGGAAACTCCTCTCTGAGCAGGCTGACCGCGGCGAGCAGCTCGGGTGAGGACGTTGGGGCAAAGCGCGGCGTAATGGCATACCCCAGTCGCCCCCGATGGTGCCAGCGCTGGATCAGCTCCCGCGTCTGCCGGTAGCTCTGCTTTGCATCTTCGCTCAGGTAGTCCGGCGCGTGCCGGTCCATCATCACCTTTCCGGCGATAAGGCGCATGTTGAGGCGCAGGGCTTCGGTAAACAGCGCTTCGACCGATTGCGGATGCAGCGTGCAAAACACCAGCGCGGTGGTGGTGCCGTTGCTCACCAGTTGGTTAATGAAAAATTCGGCGATCTCTTTCGCGTAGGCTTCATCGGCAAACTGGCTCTCCACCGGGAAGGTGTAGGTGGTCAGCCACTCCAGCAGCTGTTCGCCAAAGGCGCCGATCATCTCCGTTTGTGGATAATGAACGTGGGTGTCGACAAAACCGGGCAGCAGCAGCCTGCCGCGCAGGTCCGTATAGCCTTTGTGGGGGGCGAGATACTGCTCGCCCTCCTGCCACGCCATGTGCGCCAGAATTTTTCCGTTCTGGATAAACAGCAGCCCGTCCTCAAGGTAGCGGGCGTGTTGGGCAATCGCGTCTGCGCTGTCGCAGACCTGGGCGATATCGAAAAATGCACCGCGTATCGCAGTCTGGTATTCCATCGTGGGTCCTGCCTTCGTGTTTGCGTAGCGGGTTAAAAAGCTCAGCAAGAACGGTGCCAGAATGAACGGGCCGCAGATAAACTGCGGCCGGAGGGAGGGGTTACTCTTTTTGCGTCGCCACGCGGGAGCTGAACGAGGCCGCGCCTGCCGTCTCGCGCTCTTCCCGCGCCAGCCAGCGGTAGGTCACGCCGCCGAGGAAGACGCCGATAAACCAGCTGAAGTTTGCCACTTCATGCAGGGCCGGGATAAAGCCAATCACCAGACCTACGGCAACGGATGGGATCAGCGCGCCAATGGCCTTCGGGTTAAAGCCGTTGCGGTACCAGTATTTGCCCTTTGGCGTATCGTCGAAGAGATCGTCTACCGACACCTTGCCGCGCTTAATCAGGTAGAAATCGGCAATCAGAATGCCGAACAGCGGGCCGATAAACGCCCCGAGCACGTCCAGGGTGTAATGGATGAGCTCCGGCGAGTTGAACAGGTTCCACGGGGTGAGCAGGATCGAGCCGACGGCGGCAATCATCCCCCCGGTGCGGAAGCTGATCTTCTGCGGCGAGCAGTTAGAGAAATCAAACGCCGGTGAGACAAAGTTCGCGACGATGTTGATCCCGATGGTGGCGGTGATCATCGTCAGCAGGCCAATTGCCACGGCCAGATCGTTACCTACGCGGCTGACGGTTTCGATCGGGTCGGTGATCATGCGGCCAAACAGCGACTGGGTGCCGGAGACAATCACCACGGTGACGATGGAGAACAGCAGGAAGTTAAACGGCAGCCCCCAGCGGTTGCCGCGGCGGATCTCACCCATGCTTTTGCCGTAGCGGGAGAAGTCGCCAAAGTTGAGCAGCGGGCCGGAGAAGTAGGAGACCACCAGCGCGGTCGCGGTGATCATCTGCCAGGTTTGCTCGCCCGCGCTCAGGGATTTGCTGGCGAGGGTGAAAGAGATCCCGTCAAAACCGGTCTTGTATACAATCCAGCCCGCGAGGGCCAGCATCACCACATAGACCGCCGGACCGGCGATATCAATAAAGCGCTTAATGGCGTTCATGCCGTGCCAGAAGACCATCGCCTGAAGAACCCACATGATGGCAAAGCAGATCCAGCCCAGCGGCGACAGGCCCAGGAAGGCACCGGTGGTAAGGCTCGCCAGAGAAGGCCAGAACTTCAGCACCACCAGCATCAGCGCGTTGGCGGCAAGCCAGGTCTGGATGCCGTACCACGCAAAGGCGATAAGCCCGCGGATCACCGCCGGAATATTGGCCCCGAAGACGCCAAACGCCTGACGGCTGATCACCGCATAGGGCACGCCCGCCATCTGGCTCGGTTTGGCTACCAGGTTGGCGCACAACTGCACAATGCAGATCCCCACCAGCAGGCAGAGCAGCACCTGCCAGCTTGCCAGCCCGAGCGTAAAGAAGCTCGCGGCAACAACGTAACCCCCCATGCTGTGAACGTCGGACATCCAGAAAGAAAAGATGTTGTACCAGCTCCAGTTCTGGTCACGCGTCGGTGCCAGATCCTCATTGCAAAGACGTGGGCTGTAAACCGCACCGGAATCAGCGGCCGTACTCTGCTGTGCGTTTTGACTGTTTGGCATGAAACCTGCTCCTGTGAATGAAAACCCGTTGAGTGGGAGTGCAAACGGTGTTGCAGGATCCAGGCCAAAATAATAAATCTTGTATGCAATATTTTATTTTTATGTATACGATTCGATAACGGAAAGTAAAATTCGGAGTGGTGAATGAACAACATAAACGCCCTGCAGACCGCGCCAGACCTGCATGACAAAGACGAAACCATCTTCCAAGCGCTGATGACCGCGATTGTCGAACATCAGCTGCTGCCGGGGAGCAAATTGCCGGAAGAGGCGCTGGCCGAGGTGTTTGGCGTGAGCCGCACGGGCATCCGCAAGGTGCTTCAACGACTCGCCGCTGTGCAAATGGTCACCCTGACGCCCAAACGTGGTGCACACGTCGCCAGCCCGACGGTGGAAGAGGCGCGGCACATCTTCCGCACCCGCGCGCTGCTGGAGGTCGCAAACCTGCCGGACGTGCTGGCGCACTGTCAGCCGCCGCACCTTGCAGCGCTGGAGGCCATTATTCGTCAGGAGCAGCAGGCGCACGAGGCGTACGACGGCCCGGCGGCAATCCGACATTCCGCCAGTTTCCACATACAACTGCAGGCCATCTCCGGCAACCAGGTGCTGACGGAGATGGTGACAAGCCTGAGCCAGCGCTCCTCGCTGGTGATTGCTACCTGGGGTGCGCCGTGGCGTCAGGGCTGCCGCTGCAACGATCACGAACAGCTTGTGGATCTGTTGCGTCAGAAGGCGCTGCAGCCGCTAAGCGATGCCCTCATGCACCATTTTGAACATATCGTTGCCAGCCTTTGCTTCGAGCGGGCGGGCGAGTGCCTGCCTGATTTTGCCCGGCTGTTTGCCGGCCACAAGGAGTCGTAATGTCATCTGTCTGTATACAAGTGATCAACCCCAACACCAGCCTCGCGATGACGGAAACCATCGGCGCGGCGGCCCGAGCGGTGGCGGCGCCGGGAACGGAGATCCTCGCGGTCTGTCCGGGCGCGGGCGTGCCGTCTATCGAGGGCCACTTTGATGAGGCCATCGCCGCCGTCGGTGTCCTGGAACAGATCAAAAAAGGCAGGGAGCAGGGCGTGGACGGTCACGTGATTGCCTGCTTTGGCGATCCGGGCCTGCTGGCGGCGCGCGAGCTGGCGCAGGGGCCGGTTATCGGCATCGCCGAAGCTGCCATGCATATGGCGACGCTGGTCGCGACGCGCTTTTCGGTGATCACCACGCTGCCGCGCACGCTGATTATTGCCCGCCATCTTCTGCACCAGTATGGCTTTCAGGACAAGTGCGCGGCGCTGCACGCTATCGATCTCCCGGTGCTGGCGCTGGAGGACGGCAGCGGTCTGGCGCAGGAGAAGGTGCGCGCGCGCTGTATACAGGCGCTGAAAGAGGATGGCTGCGGCGCCATCGTGCTCGGCTGCGGCGGCATGGCGACCCTTGCGCAGGAGCTGACCCGCGAGCTGCGCGTGCCGGTGATAGACGGCGTCAGCGCGGCGGTGAAGATGGTGGAATCGCTGGTTGCGTTGGGGCTCTCGACCAGCAAGCATGGGGATCTGGCCTTCCCGGAGAGCAAACCTTTAAGCGGGCATTTTCAGGCATTGAATCCATTTTAACTTTTGGGGGTGGTATGGGGCTTTTCGAACAGGATTATCCGCGGGATCTGCGCGGCTACGCGGGCAACCCGCCGCACGCGCGGTGGCCGAATGAGGCGCGCATCGCGGTGCAGTTTGTGCTCAATTATGAAGAAGGGGCGGAAAACCACGTTCTGCACGGCGATGCCGGGTCCGAGCAGTTCCTGTCGGACATCATCGGTGCGGCCAGCTATCCGGACAAACATATGTCGATGGACTCCCTTTACGAATACGGCAGTCGCGCCGGGTTCTGGCGGATCCACAATGAATTTCAAAAACGCGGCCTGCCGCTGACGGTCTTTGGCGTGGCGATGGCGCTGGCGCGTCACCCGGAGATTGTTGAGGCGATCAAAGCCGCGGATTACGACGTGGTCAGCCACGGCTGGCGCTGGATCCACTATCAGAACATGGACATCAGCCAGGAGCGCGACCACCTGCATAAGGCGGTGCAGGTTCTTACCGACCTGTTCGGCAAGCCGCCAACCGGCTGGTACACCGGGCGTGACAGCCCCAACACCCGCCAGCTGGTGGTAGAGCACGGTGGTTTTGACTACGACAGCGACTACTACGGCGACGACCTGCCCTTCTGGACGGAAGTGGCCTGCGGCGACGGCACCCAAAAGCCGCACCTGATCGTGCCCTATACGCTGGATGCGAACGACATGCGCTTTGCGACCGCGCAGGGGTTTAACACCGCCGAGCAGTTTTATACGTACCTGAAGGACAGCTTTGACGTGCTGTACGAGGAGGGGGAGAGCGCGCCAAAGATGATGTCCATCGGCATGCACTGCCGCCTGCTGGGGCGGCCGGGGCGCTTCCGCGCGCTGCAGCGGTTCCTGGATTACGTTCAGCAGCACGAGCGGGTGTGGGTCTGTACCCGCCAGCAGATTGCTGACCACTGGCGGGAAGTGCATCCGTTTCAGAAGTAATTGTGCGATGTTTTGCCGGGTGGCGGTTGCGCCTTACCCGGCCTACGGCTACGACATCAAACTCACCTGCGCCGCCACGATCCGCCACCCGCAGGCAAACCTTACCCACGTCTGCTGCTGGCGGCCAATCCGCTCCGTACCTTCACGGGTAAACTCGGTGCTGCACACGGCATAATCCTCCCCGAAGGTGGTAATCACGGTGTGGCGCAGCGTCCGCTGAAGCCCAGCAGACGGGCGCGCCGCCCTAAAGGCGCGGATTTCATCGATCCCGTACAGGTTTTCACCCGCCCCCAGACGCACCGTGTTTTTGTCGTGCCAGAATAGCTCGTCCAGCACGGCAATGTTGTTACTCACCAGCGCGTCTTCATAGCGATAAAACGCGGCGGTCACCTCGGCAACCACCCACGGCAGGTTAATGTCATCGTGATTGATCATGCTGCAACCTCCGCCGGGCGGGCATCGGTGATGCCGCTCTCTTCCAGCACGCGCGCGACGCGCAGGCAGGCCTGCTCGTTAAACGGCGCGGCAATCAGCTGCAGGCCAATCGGCGCGCCATGTGCGGTGCGCAGCGGAACGGTGGTCACGGGCAGGCCCAAAAATGAAATCGGCTGGGTCAGCATCCCCATGCTGGCGCGGATGGGGAGCGGCTGACCGTTAATCTCCATGGTTTGCTCGCCGATCCGCGTGGCGCTGCGCGGCGTCGCGGGGGCGATCAGCACGTCGGCCTGGGCAAACAGCGCGTGAAACGCCTGCCGCGCCTGCGCGCGGAACCGCTGGGCCTGAATATACCAGGCGGAGGGGATCATCGCGCCTGCCAGCAGTCGCTCCCGGGAGTGCGGCTCAAAGCGCTCGGGCTCGCGGCGAAGCGCGGGCAGGTACTGATTTCCCCCTTCGGAGGCGCTGATGATAAACGCCGCGGAGCGCGCCAGCTCGGCGTCCGGAAACTGCAGCTCATCCTGCACGTCGAGCGCCTTCGCCACCCGCGCCACGGCGTCTCTGGCCTGTGCGTCGCACCAGGTGGTGAAGTAGCCGCCGAGCACCGCGCAGCGCAGGCCGTCAAGCTCGCGGTCTAGCAGGGGGCGCGTCTGCTCGCGCGAGCTCTCTGCCTGAAAACGGTCGCTGCTGTCCCGGCCCTGCAGCGCGTCGTACACGGACGCCAGGTCGCACACCCGGCGGGCAAAGGGGCCGATATGATCCAGGCTCGCAACAAACGGATGGCTGCCGGATCGTGACAGGCGGCCAAAGGTGGGCTTGAGGCCATAGATGCCGCACAGGGAGGCCGGAACGCGAATCGACCCGTTGGTGTCGGTGCCGAGCGAAAAGTGCACCAGCCCGGCGGCCACGGCGGCGGCTGAACCGCCAGAGGACCCGCCCGCAATGCGCGTCAGGTCGTGCGGGTTACGCGTCGCGCCGTAGTGGCTGTTCTCGGTGGTAAAGCCGTAGGCGTAGGCGTCCATATTCACCATCCCGGACAGCAGCCCGCCCGCGCTGCGCAGCTGGCGCACGGCGAAGCTGTCAGCGGCCGCAGCGGGACGCTGGCTGAACAGCTCGGCGCCCGCGAGGGTGGTGTGTCCGGCAACGTCGAACAGGTTTTTCACCGCGTAGGGCACGCCCGCCAGCGGCGGCAGGGGGCGCTTTTCGCGGCGCAGGGTGTCGATGTTCTCGGCCTCGGCGAGCATGCGTGCTTCCGTCACGGTGGTCCAGGCATTGATCTGCGGATTAACGCGCCCAATCGCCTCCAGCGTCTGGCGGGCAATCTCATGGGCGCTCAGCTCGCCCGCACTCAGCGCCTGTTGAATGTCGCTGATACTCATCTCGTGTAGCGTCATGCTTTATACACTCCTGCGATCTCCAGACGGTCGTCGAGCGGCAGCGCCATCAGCGGGGCGGCCATGCTGGCAATGCGGCTGAACTGCAACTGCAGCTCAGCGCGGCGGGCATCGTCCAGCGTCACGCCGAGCACGGACTCCATTTGCGCAAGATACGCCTGCCAGTCGGGTTGTTGTGTCGTCATTGTTTTCTCCTCAGTATCCGGCGGCCGCGCCGTTGCTGCGCGGGTCAAACGCCCCTTCAAACAGCCCGTTGGGGTGGCGGACAATCGCGCCCGCGTGGCCCATCGCTTCACTGAAGTCAGGGAATATTTCTACCTCATGTCCGAGTACCTGAAGCCGTAAGACCGTCTCAGCGGTAAAGCGTCCTTCCAGCTTTAACGTGTCTGAGGTTTGTCCCCAGGTGCGCCCCAGCAGCCAGCGCGGGCGGGAAATGCTCTCCTGCAAGGGCACGCCCTGAACCACGTAGCGGGTAAAGAGCGCGGCCTGGGTTTGCGGCTGTCCGTCACCGCCCATCGATCCGTAGACCATTACGCGCCCGTCCTTAAGTCGCGCCGCCGCCGGGTTCAGGGTATGGAAAGGCTGTTTGCCCGGCGCGAGGGCCAGAAGATGGGCGGGGTCGAGGCTGAACGACGCTCCCCGGTTCTGCCAGACGATGCCGGTATCGGGCAGCACCACGCCGCTGCCGAACTCGTGATAAATACTCTGGATAAACGACACGGCAAGCCCGCTGTTATCCATCACCCCCATCCACACCGTATCGCCGGGCCCTTTTCCGGTTCCCCACGGCGCGGCGTGGCCGTCGTCAACCCTGTCGGCAAGCGCCTGCAGGGCGGCGGGATCCAGCAGTTTCTGAATCTCGGTTTTCAGTTCACGCGGGTCGGTAATGTGGGCATCGCGCAGGCCAAAGGCCAGCTTGGTGGCTTCAACGATGCGGTGAATGGTGTCCGCGTCGTCGGCCTCCGCCATATTCAGGCGGTCGGTGATGCCGAGTATCGCCAGCGAGACCAGCCCCTGCGTCGGCGGGGCATGGTTAAAGATCTCCCCCTGCTGATGCTGCAGCTTCAGCGGCGCGGTGCGCCGGGCAACGTGCGCGTTAAGATCGGCCAGCGTCACGGGGAGAGCCAGCGTCTCCATGCCGTGCGCCAGGACTTCCGCCAGCGGGCCGCGATAAAAGCTGTCCAGACCGTCCTCCGCCAGGCGCGTCAACGTCGTGGCCATGGCGGGCTGATAAAAGCGGCTCCCGACCTGGGGCGGCTTACCGTTCACCAGCCACGTTTCCGCGAAGCCGGGGATGGCCTTAAGCTCGTCGAATTTACTGGCCGTGGCATGGGCCTGTGAGGCCGTGACCGGGGTGCCGTTTTGCGCATAGTCAATAGCGTCGGCCAGCAGGCGGGCCAGCGGCAGCGACTTGCCGGTCATCTCGCATGAGACTTTCAGCGCCTCGTCCCAGCCGCTCACCGTGCCGGCGACGGTCAGCGCCGCCTGCGGTCCGCGATGGGGAATGTGCGTGAGCCCGTCGTAGGCGGCAAGCGTCGCGCGCGATCCCGCCGCGCCGCTGGCATCAATGGCGATGGGGTCGCCTTCTGGCGGCACGATAAGCCAGAAGCCATCGCCGCCCAGCCCGTTCATGTGGGGGTAAACCACGGCGATGGTGGCCGCCGCCGCGACCATCGCTTCAATCGCGCTGCCGCCTTCGCGCAGCACCGCCAGCGCGCTCTGGCTGGCAAGATGGTGGGGCGCAACGGCCATGCCGTGCGTGGAGACGTTGCTTTGCATGAGAAGTCCTCGTAACACTGAAAGTCACAAGGCGCTGCAAAAGCTGTTCCAGTTCTGAAAGAAAAGTTTCAGTAAACTGGCACGTATAATGAATACGTATAAAGAAAGGTATAATGTGATGAAACAAAAGTTACAGAGGCGCTATGGAACAACTGGATGAACGTCTGAAAGCACAATACCCGTCGCTGTCGCCGCAGGAGCAGCGGGTGGCAGACTTTATATTCGACCATTTTGACGACCTGATCAGCTACAACAGCGCCGAGCTGGCGCAGCTGAGCGGGGTGTCGAAAGCCACGGTCAGCCGCCTGTTTAAGCGTCTGGGCTATGAGAAATATAAGGATATGCGCGACGAGCTGCGCACCCTGCGCCAGAGCGGGATGCCGCTCACCGATAACCGCGATGCGGTGCAGGGCAACACGCTGCTGGCGCGCCACTACAAGCAGGAGATGGCGAACCTGACCCAGTGGGTCAATGCCCTTGACGCGCAGCAGTTTGCCGACGCCATGGCCTGCATGGTCAAGGCGCGGCGCATCGTCATTATTGGCATGCGTAACGCTTATCCGGCGGCGCTCCACCTGCGCCAGCAACTGCTGCAGGCGCGCGGTCAGGTGCTGGTCCTGCCGCAGCCGGGCCAGAGCCTGAGCGAGGAGCTGGTGGACTTAACGCCGGACGATCTGGTGGTGATGATGGCCTTCCGCCGCCGCCCGCGCATCATTCGTCCGCTGATGCAGCAGCTTCAGAGTAGCGGTATTCCGGTGCTGCTGATGTGCGAGCCGCAGGCCCACAGCCTGTTTCCGCTGGCGAGCTGGCAGCTCTGCGCCCCGCTGGACAGCGTCTCCGCCTATGACAGCTACTCCTCCGTCAACAGCCTGATCAACCTGCTGGCGAACGCCTTCCTGCATGACATTCTCGATAAAGGCCGTCCGCGCATTCACGAGATTGCCTCCCTCTACCAGCAGCTGGACGAACTCGAACAACGATAATGGGGCATCAGACTGGTGCTTTGCATTGAAATGGTGCAATTGAACGGGGCGAAAATAGAGAGTATTTTCGCCCCGTCCGCGTTTTATCAGGCTTTAAGAGAAAATTCCCCGCTTCGCCTTATCTGGCACATTAGTTGCAAAATCACATTCAAAGAATCTTTTGTTTCATGTTAACGTTACGGGGAAGCACCATGAAAAAACTGTTTATTGCACTGGCCGGGGCCGCATGTCTCTTCACTCAGCTGCCCGCAAAGGCTGACCAGCTTCAGGATATCGAGAAGCGCGGCACCATTCGCATTGCCGTTCCGCAGGATTTCCCGCCGTTTGGCTCGGTAGGGACCGATCTGCAGCCGCAGGGCTACGACATAGACATGGCGCGCTATCTGGCGAAACAGATGAAGCTCAAGCTGCAACTGGTGCCGGTGACCAGCGCCAACCGCGTGCCGTACCTGCAAACCGATAAGGTGGACCTGGTCATTTCCAGCCTCGGTAAAAACCCGGAGCGCGAGAAGGTGATCGACTTCAGCCGCGCCTACGCGCCGTTCTTCCTCGGCGTGTTTGGCCCGAAAGGGGCCGAGCTGAAGGACGCCGCCGCGCTGAGCGGAAAAACCATCGGCGTGACGCGCGGGGCAGTGGAGGATATGGTGCTGACCGGCCTGGCACCGAAAGACGCCAACGTGAAACGCTACGAAGACAACAACACCACGCTCTCGGCCTACCTCTCCGGCCAGGTGCAGTACGTGGCGACCGGCAACCTCGTGGTGGCGGCCATTTCGCGCCAGAACGCGGATAAAGCCCCGGTGCCGAGCTTTATGCTGAAAGACTCACCGTGCTTTATCGGCCTGAAGAAGAACGAACCGGCCCTGAAGGCGAAAGTGGATGCGCTGATTGAGCAGGGCATCAAGGACGGCACGCTGAACGGCCTGTCTGAGCAATGGCTGAAGGCCCCGCTGCCGGCAAACCTTGGCGCCTGAGCCTATGACGGAGCAACTTGATTTTTCAGCCCTCTGGCCGCACTGGCCGGAGCTGCTGGCCGGGCTGTGGGTCACCATTCAGCTGACGGTAATGGCAACCGTCGGCGGGCTGGCAATCGGGATTTTCGGCGCGGCGATCCGCAGCGGACGCACCACCTGGTACAGCCGGATCTGGGGCGGCTACGTGGAGATCATCCGCAACACGCCGTTTGTGGTGCAGCTGTTTTTCATCGTCTTCGGCCTGCCGAATCTGGGCCTGAAGATGACGGCAGGGGAAGCGGCGCTGCTGGCCATGGTGGTGAACCTGGGCGCGTACAGCACCGAGATTATCCGCGCGGGCATTCAGGTCACGCCGAAAGGGCAGTGGGAGGCCGGGCGCGTGCTGGGGCTGACCCGCCCGCAGACCTTTATCCGCGTGGTGCTGCCGCCCGCGCTGCAGCGCATTTATCCGGCGCTGGTGAGCCAGTGCATCATCGTGATGCTCGGTTCGTCGGTGGTGTCGCAGGTCTCGTATGAAGAGCTGACCTTCGCCGCCAACCTGATCCAGTCCAGAACGTTTTTGAGCTTTGAGGTCTATCTGGTGACAACCGGGATTTACCTGGCGCTGTCGATTACCCTTCGCCAGCTGATGATGGCGGCAGGACGCAAATGGCTGGGAGTGCAGGCATGATGACCACCTTTACCGACTGGGACATTATTCGCAACCTGCTGCTGGCCGGACGCTGGACGGTGCTGCTGTCGCTGGTGGCGTTCGTCGGCGGGGCGGTGGTGACCCTGCCTCTGCTGCTGCTGCTGCTGCGCCTGACGGGCGGGCGCACGGTGAAGCGCATTATCCGCGGCTATATCGAGCTGTTTCAGGGCACGCCGCTGCTGATGCAGCTGTTCCTGGCCTTCTTCGGCGTGGCGCTGTTCGGCATCGACGTCTCGCCGTGGACCGCCGCCTCGCTGGCGTTAACCTTCTACACTAGCGCATTTCTGCTCGATATCTGGTACGGCAGCATTCGCGCCCTGCCGAAGGGGCAGTGGGAAGCCTCGCGCTGCCTGGGCCTGACCTTCGGCCAGACCCTGTTTCGCGTGGTCGCTCCGCAGGCGCTGCGCATCGGCATCGCCCCGACGGTGGGCTTTGCGGTGCAGGTGATCAAAGGCACCGCGCTGGCGTCGATTATCGGCTTCATCGAGCTGACCAAGGCCGGCACCATGCTGACCAACGTGACCTATCAGCCGTTTAAGGTCTTTGCGCTGGTGGCGCTCGGCTACTTTATTCTGTGTTATCCGCTGTCGCGCTACAGCCGCTATCTGGAGACCAAATTCAATGCCTCTCATCACCATTAATCAGGTGCAGAAGTACTACGGCGATAACCATGTGCTCAAGGGCGTCGATCTGGATATCGATATGGGCCAGGTGATCTCCATTATCGGGCGCAGCGGATCGGGCAAAAGCACGCTGCTGCGCTGCATCAACGGCCTGGAAGGGTATCAGGACGGAAGCATCAAGCTGGGCGGCATGACCATTACCGACCGGGATTCTCAGGCGCGCGAAATCAGCCGCTCGGTCGGGATGGTGTTCCAGAGCTTCAACCTGTTCCCGCACATGACGGCGCTGGAGAACGTGATGCTCGCCCCGCGTCGGGTACTGAAGAAAAGCGCCGCCGAATGCCGCGAACTGGCCCAGCGCATGCTGGAGAAAGTGGGGCTTGGCGATCGTCTGGATTACTACCCGTCGAGCCTCTCCGGCGGCCAGCAGCAGCGCGTGGCGATTGCCCGCGCGCTGGCGATGTCGCCTAAAGTTTTACTCTGCGACGAGATCACCTCCGCGCTCGACCCGGAGCTGGTGGGCGAAGTGCTCAAGGTGCTGGAGCAGCTGGCGGCCGAGGGGATGACCCTGATTCTCGTGACCCATGAAATGAATTTTGCCCGCGAAGTGGGCGACCGCGTGGTGTTTATGCACCAGGGGAAAGTCTGGGAGCAGGGCGACAGCAAAACGCTGTTCGCCAACCCGCAGACCACGGAACTGAAGCAGTTCATCTCCTCCGTGCGCGGCCTCAACTGATAAGGACTTAACAATGGATATCGCACACTTTCCGCAAATCAACCCGCCCCAGCGCCTGCTGATGGGGCCGGGGCCGATCAACGCCGACC
Source organism: Enterobacter cloacae complex sp. P12RS (assembly GCF_014895875.1). Taxonomy (NCBI): domain Bacteria; kingdom Pseudomonadati; phylum Pseudomonadota; class Gammaproteobacteria; order Enterobacterales; family Enterobacteriaceae; genus Enterobacter; species Enterobacter cloacae complex sp. P12RS. Next base: position 130,469 of record NZ_JADBQO010000008.1, on the reverse strand, counting down.
CGCGCGTGCTGCGCGCCATGTCGAGCCAGCTGATCGGCCAGTACGATCCGGCCATGACCCACTACATGAACGAGGTGATGGCGCTCTATCGCGGCGTGTTTCGCACCGAGAACCGCTGGACGATTCTGGTGGACGGCACCTCCCGCGCGGGGATTGAAGCCATTCTGGTCTCCGCCATCCGCCCCGGAGATAAAGTGCTGGTGCCGGTCTTTGGCCGCTTTGGCCACCTGCTGTGCGAAATTGCCCGCCGCTGCCGCGCGGAGGTGCACACCATCGAGGTGCCGTGGGGCGAGGTGTTTACCCCGGACCAGGTGGAGGATGCGATTAAGCGTATTCGTCCGCGCCTGCTGCTGACCGTGCAGGGTGACACCTCCACCACCATGCTGCAGCCGCTCGCCGAGCTCGGCGCCATCTGCCGCCGCTACGACGTGCTGTTTTACACCGATGCCACCGCGTCGCTCGGCGGCAACGCGCTGGAGACCGACGCATGGGGACTGGACGCCGTCTCGGCCGGGATGCAGAAGTGCCTCGGCGGCCCGTCGGGCACGTCGCCGATCACCCTGAGCGCGCGCATGGAGGAGGCGATCCGCCGCCGCAAATGCGTTGAGGAGGGCATTCGCACCGACGCCCACCGCGACGGCGATGAGGAGATGATCTACTCCAACTATTTCGATCTCGGCATGGTGATGGACTACTGGGGGCCGGAGCGCCTCAACCACCACACCGAAGCGACCACCGCGCTGTTTGGCGCCCGCGAGTGCGCGCGTTTGATCCTGCAGGAAGGGCTGGATAACGGCATCGCCCGCCACAGGCTGCACGGCGATGCGCTGCTGAAGGGCATTCAGGCGATGGGGCTGGAGACCTTTGGCGATCTGAAGCACAAGATGAACAATGTGCTGGGCGTGGTCATCCCGCAGGGCATCAACGGCGACCAGGTGCGTAAGCTGATGCTGGAGGATTTCGGGATTGAAATCGGCACCTCGTTTGGCCCGCTGCACGGCAAGGTGTGGCGCATTGGCACCATGGGCTATAACGCGCGCAAGGACTGCGTGATGACCACCCTGAGCGCGCTGGAGTCGGTGCTGAACTACCTGAAATTCACCACCACGCAGGGGGCGGCGATGCAGGCCGCGTGGGACCACTATCGCCGCGAGACGCCGCAATGAGCCCGGCGGCAGAACGGGTGATGGCCCGCGCCGACGCGCTGGCCGCCATCAGCGAAACCCCGGATGCGCTGACCCGGGTTTATCTCTCCACGCAGCATCTGCAGGCCAACCAGCTGGTGGGGCAGTGGATGAGCCAGGCGGGAATGACCGTCTGGCAGGACAGCGTGGGCAACATCTGCGGACGCTATGAGGGGGCGCAGGAAGGGGCGCAGGCGGTGCTGCTTGGATCGCATCTGGATACCGTGCGCAACGCGGGACGCTACGACGGCATGCTCGGGGTGCTCACGGCCATTGAAGTGGTGGACAGCCTGCATCAGCAGGGTGTGCATCTGGCGCAGGCCATCGAGATTGTCGGCTTTTGCGATGAAGAGGGCACCCGCTTCGGCATTACGCTGTTAGGCAGCCGGGGGCTGACGGGCACCTGGCCGCAGGGCTGGCTGGAAAAAACTGACGCCAGCGGCATCAGCGTGGCGCAGGCGATGACCCAGACGGGGCTCGATCCTGCCCGCGTGTCGCATGCCGCAAGGCGTCAGGAAGATTTCAGCGCCTATCTCGAGCTGCATATTGAGCAGGGGCCGTGCCTTGAGCAGGAGGCGCTCGCGCTTGGCGTGGTGGAAGCCATTAACGGCGCCCGTCGCCTGAACTGTCGCTTCACCGGCGAGGCCGGACATGCGGGAACCGTGCCGATGCTCCACCGCAGAGACGCGCTGGCCGCCGCCGCCGAGTGGATGGTTATCATTGAAAACGCTACCCGACAGCAGGGCGGCAACCTGGTGGCGACGGTCGGGGAATTGCGCTGTCTGCCGGGAGCGGTCAACGTGATCCCCGGTGAGGTTCAGCTCTCGCTCGATATTCGCGGCCCGCAGGATGCACCGCTGGACAGGTTGCTCAACGACCTGCTGGAACATGCCCGGGCGATCGCATCGCGCCGCGGGCTGGCATTTAGCGCCGAGGAGTTTTACCGCATTGCCGCCACGCCGTGCGATCTGCACCTGCAGAACGTGCTGGGGGAGGCCGTCAAATCGGTACAGGGACGTTCGCTGTCGCTGCCCAGCGGCGCGGGCCACGATGCGATTGCCATCGCGGAACGCTGGCCGGTGGGCATGCTGTTCGTTCGCTGCAGGGGCGGAGTCAGCCACCACCCGGCGGAATCGGTGATGGCTGAGGATGTTGCGCTGGCGATTGAGGCGTTTTCGCGTGCGGTGATCCAGCTGGCGGATCGCGTTACTCCAGCCCCAGCGTATACTGCGCGATCTTAAAGTAGATAATCAGCCCGGTACCGTCGATAAGCGTCGCGATAAACGGCGCGGAGACGACCGCCGGGTCAATGCCGCAGCGCTTGAGCACCATCGGGATCACTGACGATACAATCGCGCTCCAGAGCGTAATGCATACCAGCGTCAGGCTGACGATAAGCGTGATTTCCAGCCCGATACCCATCATCCAGGCGCGGATGCACCCGGCAATACCGAGCGTCACGGCAATCATCAGCGAGGTGGTCATCTCTTTGCGCAGCACGCGGCCCACGTCGCGCAGATGCACTTCACCCAGCGCCATGGCGCGCACCAGCGTGGAGGTGATCTGCGTTCCGCTGTTGCCGCCCGTGCCGATCAGCAGCGGAATAAAGAACGCCAGCGCGATGGCAGACTCCAGCGCCTCTTCGAAGTGCTGGATCACCGAGCTGGTGTAGGCTTCCGCGACAAACAGCAGCAGCAGCCAGACGGAGCGTTTCTTCCACAGGCTGAAGGCGCTGGTTTCCAGATAGGGCTTCTCCAGCGGCAGCGTCGCCCCCTGAAGCTGGGCGTCTTCGGTGACGTCATCTTCCAGCAGATGGGCGATTTCGCGCTCGGTCAGGCAGCCGACGAGCTTGCCGTGGGTCACCACCGGCACGACGTCCGCGTCGCCGTGGGCCAGAAGTCCGGCGACATCGGCTCGTTCATCTTCCGGTTTGACCTGCAAAAACTGTGAAATCATCAGGCTTTTAATTGGCTGCACGGTATCCGTGACCTGCAATAATTTGCGTACCGCAATCATGCCCGCCAGGCGTCCATGGTCTTCAATAAAAATATGCGACGGAATATCATCGTCTTTTAATTTTTCGAAGAATTGCTCGCGCGCCAGCGCCACGCATAATGAAACGTCGAGGACAATAAAATCGGTATTCATATATTGCGCGACCGCGCTGTCATTGAATGCCAGGTTGTGGTTGTGAATAGCGTAAGACATAGTGAATTCCCTTTGAATAATAAAATCTCTCAGGGGCGAGCAAGACAGGGCATGTCGGAAAGGAGATCCCCACGTCCTGGGTTCAGCACTGTACACCGTATCCCGCAAGGGAAGTTATACTGACAAAGCCTTGATTCGACAGTGCCTGTTTTACCCTGTGCCGGTTCTCTCGAACCCACCAGAGCGATAACGTGTATTTGTACAGGAGCCTCGCCATAACGAGATCGTTGTAAAGCGTGAGGAATAATACGCCTGTTTAAATTTATCGCTCAGGAAATTAAATAATGTTTAAGGAAGGTTTAGGTAAATCTTATTAATAAAATGTTGAGGGTTTATTTAAGGTTATTCCTTTTAAATGGAGGATTAATTAACGGGGGGAAGGAAAATGGCGTGGTTTGATAATCTGCTGAATCATTTTGCGCTTTATCCGGCACATCTGTTCGCGCTGTTATTCGTAATGGCGCTGAGCAAGTCCACGGTGCTGATCTCCTCCGTGCTGCCGCCCGCCTCGGTGATGCTGCTGGCGGGCATCGGCGTCAGCCAGGGGAGCATGCACCCGGCGCTGGCGTGGCTCGCCGTGGTGCTGGGGGCAACGGCGGGATCGGTGCTGAACTACCATATCGGCCAGCTGATGGGGCACACCCGGCTTGTCGCGTGCTTTACGGCGAAGCATGCCGCTACGTTTTTACGGGTTCAGCATCAGCTGCAAAAAAACGGTGTCATCGTACTGTTTACGTCACGCTTTCTGGCGGTGTTGCGTTATGTCGTGCCGCTGGCGGCGGGGATGCTCAGGCTGAACGCCGTCAAAGTTTACGCCGTCAGCCTGCTTTCCGCCTGTGCATGGGCGGCGCTGTATGTCGGCGCGGTCACCGGCATCAGCGCCTTTTGAGTTACAGACTCCCCATTCCGCCGTCCACTAGCAGCTCCGTTCCTACCGTGTAGCTCGACTCGTCGGACGCCAGATAGAGCGCGGCTTTTGCCAGCTCCGTCGTCGAGCCCATTCTGCCGAGCGGCACCAGCTTGATGATCTCCGCCATCATCGTGTTAAGCGTCTCTTCGCTTAAGCCCGTCTTCGTAAATGCCGGCGTTTCCACCGGACCGGGGCTCAACCCGTTGACGCGGATCCCGCGCGGCAGCAGCTCCGCCGACAGCGTACGCGCCAGCGACAGGAGGGCGGCCTTGCTCGCGGCATACACGCTGCTGGTGGGCAGGCCGATGCGTGCGCTCACGGAGCCGCAGAGGATCACCGACGACGGGTTATTCAGCAGCGGCAGCAGCGCCTGAATTAAAAAGAACGGTCCCTTCAGGTTGATGCCCATCAGGCGGTCCCACGCATCCTCCTGCCAGGCTTCCAGCGGCGCGTGCGTCACGTCGCCAGCGTTGAGAAACACCGCGTCCAGGCGTGGCCAGCGAGCGGCGAGAGTTTCCGCCAGCGCTTTTTGCGACGCGATATCGCCTGCGTCGGTTGGGATCACCCAGGCCTTATCGCCCAGAATGCGCTCTGCTTCGGCGAGGGTGTCCGGGTTGCGTCCGGTTACGGCGACGCGCGCCCCTTCGGCGATAAACGCCTGCGCTGTGGCAAGACCAATGCCGCTGGTGCCGCCAGTAATCAGCGTATATTTATCGGTTAAACGACCCATGTTCTTCTCCTGAAATGTCACTGGAGAAAGCACTATAGAAACGTTAGTATCGAAAGGAAACTAGGTACCAAATGGATACTAACGAGGCAAGAGGTGTGCTATGGCAGAAATGCTGGAGGTGTGCTGCGAAAAAAAATCTGAGGCGTATACCTGCCCGATGACGCAGTTTGTCAATCTGATATCCGGTAAGTGGGCGATCCCCATTCTCTATCGCCTGATTGTGTTCAACACGCCCGTACGCTTTGGCGATCTGCTGCGTGCCGCTGCCCCCATCACGCAGAAAGAGCTGACGAAGCAGCTCCGCCTGTTTGAGCAGCGCGGGCTGGTGACGCGGACGGTCTACCCGGAGATCCCCCCGCGCGTGGAGTATCAAATTACCGAGCTGGGGTTAACCCTGCAGGACGCACTTTCGCCGCTGGCCGCCTGGATGAGCGAGTACGGCGACCAGCTTGAGCGTTAGGCTACTGTTTCACGTAGCGCGGTGCCGGAACCCCGGTGCGCGCGCTGTTAAACAGCTCAAGGCGCGCCGCTTCGTAGCGATCCCACAGGGCGGCGTCATGCATCGGCGGAATAGTGATCTGTTCGCCCTGATCCAGACCCGCCAGTGACGCATCGACCATATCGTCGGTGGTCATCACCGACCCTTCCGGCAGATCGTTCACCGTAACCCCTGAATGGCTCCAGATCTCCGTCGCCGTCGCGGCGGGCAGCACGGCCTGAATGCGCACGCTGCTATCGGCAAATTCTTCCTGCAGTCCGCGGGTAAAGCTCAGTACCCAGGCTTTGGTGGCGCTGTACAGCGCGCTGCCCGCACGGACATGGAGCGATAACACCGAGGCGATATTGATCAGCGTCCCGCGATTGTTCTGCGCCAGGCGGGGCAGGATGGCGTAGGTCAGACGCATCAGCGCCGTGGTGTTGAGGGTGTTGATGGCCTGATGCTGCGCCACATCGCCCGCAAGGAACGGGGCCATCTGCGCGGTGCCCGCGTTGTTTACCAGCGTATCGATGGCGGTATTGTGGCGCAGTTCATTTTCCACGGCGCGGATCCCGGCTTCATCGCTGAGATCGGCCACCAGTATAGCGACGGCCACGCCATAGCGCGCGCGCAGGTCGGCGGCGAGGGTTTTCAGGCGATCCTCGCGGCGGGCGACCAGGACCAGGTTAGCGCCGCGCGCGGCAAGGCGATCGGCATAGACGGCCCCGATCCCGGAAGAGGCGCCGGTAATTAAGGCGGTGGTGATTTGCGTAGTCATCATGTGTTACCTCAAAGCAAAGTGGGTTATTTGGTTTCAATATGAAACTGAATTAACTCTCTGCTATTTGGTTTTATAATGCAACCATTTTGCCGGGCATTTTGTGCTTTTGCCGTTGGGAACGATCAGGAGGGGAGTTTAGCCACGATCTCTTCAGGCGTCAGCTCGCGCCCATCGTCGGCGATAAGCGCCAGTTTACGCAGGGGTTTGCGCTGTTCGCTATCGACGAGAACGGTGCCGCATTCGTTTTCCGCGAACAAAAATTCATTGCCCCACTGGGAGAGAGCAACCAGCACCGTCTGGAGCGCGCGTCCCTTGTCGGTCAGAACGTATTCCTGCCAGGCGCTGCCGTCGGAGGCGGGCTGAAGCTGGAGGATGCCTTCATCGACCAGCAGCTTCAGCCGCGAGGTGAGCATGTTTTTCGCGATACTGAGGCTTTTCTGAAACTCACCGAAGCGTTTAATCCCGCGCAGCGCGTCGCGAACGATCAGCAGCGACCACCAGTCGCCAATGATATCCAGCGAACGGGCGACGGGGCAGGTGCTCTCTTCAAGGCGGGTGCGTTTCACGGTCAGGTCTCCGGTGGGGTATGGTTTTATTATAAAACTAATTAGCGCCCACCGTAAGCACGTTAATCATCAGTTTGAGAAATGCTTCCCGAAAAAACTGTCACGAATCTGTCACACTCACTGGAATATTAAAAAAACGTGAGGAACGAGGGATGAGAAAAGCACTACTCGCAGTGGCCGTGGCAGGTACCCTTTCAATGGCCTTTGGCGCACAGGCGCAGGAGACGCCGAAAGGCTATCAGCTGGAGCAGGTGTTAATCATGAGCCGTCACAACCTGCGCGCGCCGCTCGCCAACAACGGCAGCGTGCTGGAGCAGTCCACGCCGAAGCAGTGGCCGGAGTGGGACGTGCCGGGCGGTCAGCTCACCACCAAAGGCGGCGTGCTGGAAGTCTATATGGGCCATTACATGCGCGAGTGGCTGGCAGAGCAGGGGATGGTGAAGACGGGAGAGTGCCCGCCAGCGGATAGCGTTTATGCTTACGCCAACAGCCTGCAGCGTACTGTCGCCACCGCGCAGTTCTTTATTACCGGCGCGTTCCCGGGGTGCGACGTCCCCGTGCATCATCAGGAAAAAATGGGCACCATGGATCCGACCTTTAATCCGGTGATTACCGACAACTCGCCGGAATTCCGCGAAAAAGCACTCAAGGCGATGGAGTCCGAGCGGCAGAAAATGCAGCTTGGTGAAAGCTATAAGCTGCTGGAGCAGATGACAAATTACGCCGATTCCCCGTCCTGCAAAGAGAAAAAAGTCTGCTCGCTGGCAGACGCGAAAGATACCTTCAGCGCCGACTATGAAAAAGAGCCTGGCGTATCCGGGCCGCTGAAGGTGGGTAACTCGCTGGTGGATGCGTTCACGCTGCAGTATTACGAAGGGTTTCCGGCCGACCAGGTGGCCTGGGGTGAAATCAAGACCGACCAGCAGTGGCGCGTGCTGTCGAAGCTGAAGAACGGCTATCAGGACTCGCTGTTTACCTCCACCGAGGTGGCGCAAAACGTGGCGAAGCCGCTGGTGAAATATATCGATAAAACGCTGGTCACCGAACAGGCGAAAGCGCCTAAGATTACTCTGCTGGTAGGGCACGATTCGAACATCGCTTCACTGCTCACCGCGCTGGATTTCAAGCCGTATCAGCTGCATGACCAGCAGGAACGGACTCCAATTGGCGGCAAGATTGTCTTCCAGCGTTGGCACGACAAAAACAGCAATCAGGAGCTGATGAAAATTGAGTATGTCTACCAGAGCGCGGAGCAGCTGCGCAACGCCAGCGTGCTGACACTGCAGTCGCCCGCGCAGCGCGTGACGCTGGAGCTGAAGGGCTGTCCGGTGGACGCGAACGGCTTCTGTCCGGTTGATAAATTCAATGCGGTCATGAATAACGCGGCGAAGTAAAAGAGAACCCCCCGCATGGCGGGGGGGAAACGCTTAGACGTTTTTACGTTCGATGGTTTGCTCGCCCCAGAAGAGCGAGTCTTTGTCCGTTTTTTCGAAGGCGCGAATCAGCACTTCATCGTTGCCTTCTTCCCAAATCTGCTCGGCCAGCTTTTCGTCGTAGTTCGCGACTTCAAAGATGGCTTCGGCAATCTCCGGAGAGGTGTTGCGTAAACTTGCCCATTCGCCCACGTGGTGAGCTTTGGATTCCTGTGTTGGCATACTTTTCCTCCTGTTGGGTTAGCCGTTCAGTTTTTTAGCGAGACCCGCGACGTATTCACCCTGATAGCGGGCGATAGAGAGTTCTTCATTGCTTGGCTGACGTGAGCCATCCCCACCGGCAATGGTGGTTGCGCCGTACGGCGTCCCGCCGCGCACCTGAGAAACGTCAAACAGCTCCTGCGCGCCGTAGCCAATCGGCACAATCACCATCCCATGATGAGCAAGGGTAGTCCAGGTTGAGGTAATCGTCTGCTCCTGGCCGCCGCCGGTGCCGGTAGAGCTGAATACGCTGGCGAGTTTGCCGTACAGCGCCCCGGATGCCCAGAGCCCGCCGGTTTGATCGAGGAAGGTACGCATCTGGCCTGACATATTGCCGAAGCGGGTCGGGGTGCCGAAGATAATGGCATCATACTCCGCCAGCTCCTGCGGGGTGGCGACCGGGGCATTTTGTGTTTTTCCCCCGGCTTTGGCGAACGCTTCCGCCTGCATGGTTTCCGGTACGCGTTTTACCACAACCTCAACGCCGTCCACTCTGTTTGCACCTTCTGCTACCGCGTGAGCCATGGTTTCAATGTGTCCATACATGGAATAATAGAGCACCAGAACTTTTGCCATTTTGCATCACTCCTCGTTGGTTTTTCTGACAGCGGATCGCTGCGTTCATTTAAAGATATGACATCACGGCCAGACTGCAAAAATGAACGGCATTTCTTTGATTTATAACAACATGGTTACAATAAGGTGCTGTAGCAAAATGAAACAACTTTCTGGTCGTCGAATTTTAAAATGATAAGAAAGGCTTATAGATTTCCGTCACGTTATCTGACCCGAAAGGCGGATATCATGTTGCAGAATATTACCCGTGGCTTGCCGGATAGCCTCAGTCCACTAAGCTTAGTTTCACGCGGCACAGATAAAGGCCCTGTCCTTTAGCCGCGAGGTGAAAGAATCCTCTTTTACTGAATGCAATATGATGTCTAATGTTTCACACTCTGGAGGTTAGAGATGGCAAACCATCGTGGTGGTTCAGGTAATTTCGCTGAAGACCGTGAAAGAGCATCAGAAGCAGGTCGTAAAGGTGGCCAGTCTAGCGGGGGTAACTTCAAGAACGACCCTCAGCGCGCATCAGAGGCTGGTAAAAAAGGGGGTAAAAATAGCCACGGCAGCAATAAGTAGTACGCCGGGTTGACTCCCTGCCGCCGGGTTTCCCGGCGGTTTTTTTATGTCTGCAACATTGAACTGTAACCAAAGGCAACGCACACTACAGAATTGATCTCACTTGTTGGTGTCGCATGTCCGTCTCACGCTTTAAATTCTCCATAAAACCGCAGGAAGCCATCCTTATTCTCATCACCATGTTCTGGGGCGGGACCTTTCTTGCCGTCCAGTACGCGGTGACCCTCAGCGATCCGTTCTTTTTTGTCGGCCTGCGCTTTGCGACGGCGGCGATAGCCGTGGGGCTGATCTCTCTTAAAACGCTGCGGGGTCTGACGCTGAAGGAACTCAAGGCCGGCGTGGCGATTGGGATTGCGATAGCGATGGGCTACAGCCTGCAGACGTGGGGATTGCAGACCATCTCCAGCAGCAAATCCGCTTTTATTACCGCCATGTACGTGCCGCTGGTGCCGCTGCTGCAATGGTTATGCCTCGGGAGGCTACCGGGGCTGATGTCCTGCATTGGCATCGTGCTGGCGTTTATCGGCCTGATTTTATTAGCCGGGCCGGAAAATAACCTGCTGGCGCTGGGGCCGGGCGAGATCATTACCCTCGTCGGGGCCATTGCCATCGCGGCGGAAATTATTCTGATCAGCGCCTGGGCTGGGAAAGTGGACGTCAAGCGCGTGACGGTGGTGCAGCTCGCGACGGCGTCGCTGGTGGCCTTCGCGACGATGGTGCCAGCCGGGGAATCCGTGCCGCCGATGTCCACGGGGCTGGTGGTGGTCGCGCTGGGGCTTGGCATCTTCAGCGCCATTATCCAGGTGACCATGAACTGGGCGCAGCGCAGCGTATCGCCAACGCGGGCGACGGTGATCTACACCGGTGAACCGGTCTGGGCGGGGATTTTCGGACGACTGGCCGGCGAGCGTTTACCGCTGCTGGCGCTGGTGGGCGCGGCGTTTATTGTCGCCGGGGTGCTGGTGAGCGAGTTGAAGTTAAAAAAACGACGTAAGGCGATTGCCGGGGTAGGTGCTGAACAAGGTGCAGATAGCTAACAACGCGCACGCTACTGTTTTGCCCGGCGGCGCTACGCTTGCGCGGGCCTACATCCCAACTGTAGGCCGGGTAAGCGTAGCGTCACCCGGCAAGAAAGTGATACACATATCAGGTGGACGGGGTGATGGCTTCCCCTTGCGCCACATCCCCTTTCCGGCGGCTCAGCAGGGCGTTAAGCAGGATCGCGCCGAAGGTCGCCGTACCAATCCCGCCAATCGTAAACCCGCCCAGCGTCAGGGCAAAATCGCCCGCGCCCAGCACCAGCGTGACGGCCACCATGATCAGGTTGCTGTTCTGGCTGAGGTCGACCCGATGTTGTACCCAAATGCGCGCCCCGGCCACGGCGATCAGCCCGAACACCACAATCGACGCGCCGCCGATGACCGGTGACGGAATGGTGTGGATCAGTGCGCCGAACTTCGGTGAGAAACCAAGAAGGATCGCCATTACCGCCGCCGCCACGAAGACCAGCGTTGAGTAGACCTTGGTCACCGCCATCACGCCGATGTTTTCCGCGTAGGTGGTCACGCCGCTGCCGCCCACGGAGCCTGAGAGCATGGTCGCCAGCCCGTCGCCGACGAACGCGCGGCCCATGTACGGATCCATGCTGCGCCCGGTCATTCCCGCCACCGCCTTCAGGTGCCCTAAGTTTTCCGCCACCAGGATCACCGCCACCGGGGCGATAAGCATCATCGCCTGCGTGTTAAAGGTGGGCGAGGTCACCTGCGGCAGACCGAACCAGGCGGCCTGATGGAGCAGGGTAAAATCGACCGGCTTGCCCATGCCGAACACGTTCGCCAGCAGGGCGTAGATCAGACAGGCGACAATCAGCCCGACCAGGATCAGCAGACGCTGGATCATCCCGCGCGTAAAGACTGCCACCAGGCCGATGCACAGCACCGTGATCACCGCCATCCAGCTTTCAAACGGCGAAGCGGAGACGCTTTTCACCGCAATCGGCGCGAGGTTCAGGCCTATCGCCATCACCACCGCGCCGGTGACGACGGGGGGCATCATCCGTTCGATCCAGCGCGTGCCGATCTTCATCACAACGAGACCAATCAGGGTATAGACCAGCCCGCAGGCGATGATGCCGCCGAGGGCCACGCTCAGGTTGGGGTTGATTCCCTGGCCGTTAAAACCGGTAGTGGCGATCACCACGCCGACAAAGGCGGCGCTGGAGCCCAGGTAGCTGGGCACGCGCCCGCCGGTAACAAAAAAGAACAGCAGGGTGCCGATTCCCGACATCAGAATAGACAGGTTGGGATCGAGCCCCATCAGCATCGGCATCAATACCGTCGCGCCAAACATCGCGACTGCATGCTGGACGCCCATTACCATGGTTTGCCCGAGCGGGAGGCGTTCATCCGGCGCGACCACGCCTGCTTCAGTGGAGGTCGATTTCAACTGCCAGTGGGGAAATCCGAACATGGTCTGTCTCCTTAAAGCGCCTTAGCAGGCGGGTCGCATAAGCGCGTGGTAGCTGCGGTCAAACCACACCAGACCTTGCGGGGCGGGGTGGCGAATAATCGATACGATGTCGCAAAACAGAATGTCGTGAGTACCGACGCTGACCACCTGGCTGATGCGGCAGTCAAAGGAGGCCAGCGCATCCTCCAGACGCGGGCAGCCCGTGTCGCCCGTCTGCCAGCGGGCGGCGGTAAAGCGTTCCGCCATCGGCGTTTTGCCGCCAAACAGATTGGATAAAGACTCCTGTCCGGCACTCAGGGTATTCACGCACAGGGTGCGGTTTTCGCTGAACGTGGGCCAGACCGACGCGCCGCGGTTCAGGCACACCAGCAGGGTGGGAGGGGAATCCGTGACGCTGCATACCGCGCTGGCGGTAAAGCCCGCCATCCCCGCCGGGCCGTCGGTGGTGATGATGTTGACCGCCGCGCCAACGCAGGCCATGGCGTCGCGAAAGGTTTGTTTATCCGGTGTCATCACGATCGCTCCTTACGCCAGTCCGCAGGCATCGTCGAAGGTCAGGCGCGGCAGGCGCCCGTAAAGTTTGCGCGTATCGCCATAGCCAATGTTGATCAGCAGGTTGCTTTTAAGCGTTGTGCCGGTGAAAAAGGCCTCGTCGACCTTTTGTCGGTCAAAGCCCGACATCGGGCCGGTGTCCAGCCCCAGGGCGCGACAGGCGAAAATCAGATACGCGGCCTGCATTGAGCTGTTGCGAAAGGCCGTCTCTTCCGCCAGCGCGGGACTTGCGGTAAACCAGCTTCTGGCATCGCCGTGCGGGAACAGCTCGGGCAGGCGCTCGTAGAATTCCCCGTCCCAGGCGACTATCGCTGTCACCGGGGCGGTAAGCGTTTTCTCGAGGTTGCCGCTGGAGAGCGCCGGGCGCAGCTTCTCTTTTCCCTCTGCGCTTCGCACAAAGATAATGCGCGCCGGTGAGCAGTTGGCAGACGTTGGGCCCCATTTCATCAGGTCATACATCTCGCGCAGCGTCTCGTCGCTGACCGGCATATCCAGCCAGCCGTTGTGGGTGCGGGCACTGGTGAACAGCGTTTCCAGCGCGGCGGGGGTAATGGCTTCGCTCATTAAAGCTCCTTATAAAGCGGGTTCAGGGCTGTGCAGCAGGCTGGCAAGCCCGTTCAGCAGCAGGGTGTTAAAGGTGTCCGGCTCGGTGACGTTGCAGGCATGTCCGCCCTGGCGCATGACCGTTTTGTGGGCGTGCGGGAGGGCGGCGTGCAGTTCAGCGGAACAGACGGACGGCACCAGCACGTCGTCGGCGGAACAGATAATGTGCACCGGGCAGCGAATGCGTGCGGACTGGCGGCGGAAGTCGGCTTTTTTCAGGGCGCTGAGCCTGAGCAGCAGGTTGGTTTTACCCTGGAAATGGGCCAGCGCCAGCGCTTCTTCGGCCTCCAGACGCGGCGCGCGGGCGGCCATCCAGTCTGCCGGGTAAAGAAACAGCGGCTGCGCCTCGACCCACGCCTGCGCGCCGCCGGAATGCAGCAGCCGCTCGCGAACGTCAAAACAGCGGCGGGTGTGGGCATTGAGGGTCAGCCAGCCATTGACGCACACCAGCGCGGTGAGGGCGTCGGGCCTGTCGAGGGCCAGTTGCAGGCCGACCAGCGCGCCGAGCGCGTGCCCGACGACGCTGTAGCGCGCAATGCCTGCGTCAGCCAGCGCCTGGGCGAGCTCGTCTGCCATCTGCGCAAGGCTGTAACCCTCCGGCAGGGTGTCGGGGTTATTGCCCGTTCCCCGCTGGTCATAGCACACCACCTGATACTCCGGCTCCAGCGCGGCCTGCTGGGGCAGCCAGTAGCTGCCGCTGCCGCCGAGACCGGAAATAAAGACCACCACGGGCGCACCCTCGTACGGCGGCGGCGAGACGGAAAGTTTCATGCCTGCCTCACTTCGCGATGTGCGCAACGGTGGCGATCTCAACCAGCGCGTCCTGTTTTACCAGCCCGCACTGAATGCAGAACCGCGCCGGTTTATCGCCGGGGAAGAACTCGGCGTAGATTTCGTTAATCGCGGCGTAGTTTTTCCAGTCGGTGATAAAGATGCTGTTGAAGGTCACGTCCTCCATGGTGCCACCCGCCGTTTCGATCACGGTTTTGATCGTCTCCAGCACGTGGCGGGTTTGCGCCTTTGGGTCGTTGATAAATACCACGTTGTTGTCTTTATCAAACGGCAGCGTGCCGGAGACATACACCACGCCGTCGGCGAGGGTGCCGGGGACAAACGGGGCGATGGGCGTGCTGGTGCCCGGCGGGATGATTACGGATTTCGGCATCGTGTGTCTCCTCAGGCGATACGGGCGAGCGGAGGATTCAGGGCGTCGCAGAAATCCGCAACGTTACTGACCCAGCCAAAAAAGGTTTCGATATTGAACAAAGCTGCCTTTTGGGCGAATTCCGGCCCGGCCTGATGGGTCGCGTCTTCCAGCACCACGCCGAAATACTCGAGGAAAAAGCCGTCGCGCAGGGTCGATTCCACGCAGACGTTGGTGGCAATGCCGGTGAACACCAGGTGGCGAATGCCCCGGCTGCGCAGCAGGCTGTCGAGCGGGGTGTTGAAAAAGCCGCTGTAGCGCGGTTTCGGCAGGACGATATCGCCCGCCTGCGGGACCAGCTCGTCCACCAGCTGATAATCCCAGCCGCCTTTGGCCAGCAGCTTGCCCTGCAGTTCGGGCCGCTTGCGCATGGTTTTCAGGGCGTTCGACTTGTGGAAGTTGGGCGAGCCGGGGCCGCCTGCCTCGACGTACTGGTCATCCCAGCCGTTCTGGAACCAGATGATGAGCATTCCCGCCGCGCGCGCGGCGGCGACGGCGGTTTTGATGTTCTCGATCACCGGCCTTGTGGCGGAGACGTCGAACCCCGCCAGATCCAGATAACCGCCCTGGCTGGCATAGGCGTTTTGCATGTCTACCACAATCAGCGCGCTCTGCTGCGGCGCAAAGGTGATGGCTTCCGGGCGAGCGTTTAAGGTCATCATTACGCCACCTCCTTCGTGACGGCAGGAATGTGGGCGCGGCACTGCATCAGCGGCTGGATGCGCTCGCCGAAGGTTTCCACGCCGGTGAGGAAATCATCGAAGGTCAGCAGGACGCCCTCCGCGCCGGGTACGGCCGCCACTTCGTCGAGCATCCTGGCAACGCTGGCATACGAGCCGACCAGCGTGCCCATGTTGATATTGACGGCGGAGGTCGGGTCGGCCATCTGGCGCACGTTGGTGTCTGCGCCGGAACGGGTGTCTTTCTGGCTCTGCTCGGTAAGCCAGCTCAGGGCTTCGTCGTCAGCGCCGTCCTTATACCGCTCCCATTTGGCGCGTGCGGCGTCGTCGGTTTCGTCGGCAATGACCATGAACAGCACGTACGAGCCCACGTCGCGCCCGGTTTTGTCGGCGGCCTCCTTCATGCGCGCGGCGGTCGGGGCGAAGGCGGCAGGGGTATTAACGCCTTTGCCGAAGCAGAAGTTAAAGTCGGCGTATTTCGCGGAGAATTCCATCCCCGCGTCGCTCTGCCCGGCGCAAATCACCTTCATCGGCACCGACGGCTGCGGGCTGACGCGGCAGTCGTTCATGGTAAAGAAGTCGCCTTTGAAGTCGCTTTTGCCGGTGCCCCACAGGTCGCGCAGGACCTGTACGTATTCGGTCAGGTAGTCGTAGCGACGGGAGAAGTAATCGTCGCCCGGCCAGAGTCCCATCTGCTCGTACTCCGGTTTTTGCCAGCCGGTGACCAGGTTAACGCCAAAGCGCCCGCCGGAGATGGAGTCGATGGTGGAGGCCATGCGTGCCACGATCGCGGGCGGAAGGGTGAGGGTGGCCGCGGTGGCGTAGATCTGGATCCGCGAGGTAACCGCTGCCAGCCCGGCCATCAGAGTGAAGGACTCCAGGTTGTGATCCCAGAATTCCGTTTTGCCGCCAAAGCCGCGCAGCTTGATCATCGAAAGCGCAAAGTCGAAATGGTAGTGCTCCGCTTTCTGCACGATGGCTTTGTTCAGCTCAAAGGTCGGCATGTACTGCGGTGCAGTGGTCGAGATAAGCCAGCCGTTGTTGCCGATGGGTACAAATACGCCAATTTTCATCACGAACCTCTCTTCATTACGTCGCAGGTGTAACGGTAGTTTTGCAAAGGCAATGCCAGTTTTGAAAACGCTTGTGTTATTAATGTGTTAATAAGAGGTTGGGGGATTGACGCCGCTAAATGTGGACTAAATGGTCAAAAACATTGCACAGAAAACAGGCACTCATGCGCGATGGGAGTGCAGAAGGTCGTGGCGAGGCGGGGGTTTTGCTATGCTGAGCGCAGGAAAGAAAATGGAGAGCGGAAATGACACAAGGCGCAGTGAAAACACCCGGAAAACGTTCGCAGGCGGTGAGCGCCAAGAAGCAGGCGATCCTTAGCGCCGCGCTGGAGACCTTTTCACAGTTTGGCATTCACGGCACGCGCCTGGAGCAGGTGGCGGAGCAGTCCGGGGTGTCTAAAACCAATCTGCTCTACTATTACCCGTCGAAAGAGGCGCTGTATGTGGCGGTGATGCAGCAGATCCTCGACATTTGGCTGGCGCCGCTCAAGGCATTTCGCGAAGAGCTGGCCCCGCTGGTGGCTATCGAGGAGTACATTCGCCTGAAGCTCGAGGTGTCGCGCGATTACCCGCAGGCGTCAAGGCTGTTTTGTCTTGAGATGCTGCAGGGTGCGCCGCTGCTACAGGCGGAACTGACGGGGGATTTAAAGCAGCTGGTGGACGATAAGTCGGCGATTATCGCCGGATGGGTTGCCAGCGGAAAGCTGGCCCCGGTCGACCCGCAGCACCTGATCTTTATGATTTGGGCCGCTACCCAGCATTACGCTGACTTTGCGGCCCAGGTCGAGGCGGTAACCGGTAAAACGCTCCAGGACGAGGCGTTTTTCCAGAGCACCCTCGAAAACGTGCAGCGGATGATTATCGAAGGGATCCGCGTGCGTTAATTGCCCGGCGGGAGAGGGCAGCTTAAGTCGCCCTCTTCACACTGCATCAGCGAGGCCAGAAACGCCTCGCGCTCCACGGTTTTTTCCGCCAGGCACTGGTTAACAATCATTGGCTGGACGCTCCCGCCTTCCGTCCCCGAACCGATAAACGCGCAGTCCGCGTCGCGTAGGGTAATCCACGCCTGTTGCGCTTTTTTCAGCAGGTCGCGCTGGGGGGCCGCCGCGCGTTTGATGGCGGCCTGGTAGGTCTGGTTGAGTTTTTTATCGGCTGCCTGGTACTGCTGCGCGCTACAGGTGTTCAGTTCAAGCTGCGTAGTGGCGTTGTCGCACTCGTTGGCCAGCGCGCTGGTGCTGAGCAGCAGTGCCGCACCGGCGATAAGATATCGTTTCATATACTCCCCAATAAAATAAGGCTCCGTCTCCGGAGCCTTATTAGCACAGCGTTAGCCGATTGTCATCAGGCTGGCGTTACCGCCCGCCGCCGCGGTGTTGACGCTGAGCGAGCGCTCCACGTACAGACGCTCCAGCAGCAGGTTGGTCTCTCCGCGGGCGAAGCCCTGCACGGAAACAATCGCCCCGCTGCGGGCCGCCACCTGCTCGCACAGCTCGCGCAGCTGGTCGGAATCACCGTGGTAGATCACCGCGTCAAACGGCTGGGTCAGCAGGGCATCGGCCTTCGCAAAGCGAATGCGGGCCGAGACCGCTTTCGGCAGCTGTTTGGCGAGATCGCGATGCAGCGCATCGTCCGGCCACAGCACTTCACACCCGGTGGCCATCGCGGCGGCCAGCTGTACCAGCGCGTCCTGCTCGTTATCCGCCACGCACAGTACGTGCTCGCGCGGCATCAGCGTCCAGGTGTTGCGCTCGCCGGTTGGCCCCGGTAGCAGACGCTGGGTACCGGCCTGCGCCAGCTCGCCGTACTGCTGCGCAATCGCACGCAGTTCAGGACGGTTATCAGCCCACTTAATCAGCGCCTCCAGCGGCTGGGTCAGCACGGCTTTCACCTGCGCGTCCACCGGATACTCCGCATCCTGACGCGCCAGGGTGACTCCCAGTGCGTTCTCAGGACGGTTCGCCAGCAGACGATACAGGTAGAGCGGGCCGCCCGCTTTCGGACCCGTACCGGAGAGGCCTTCGCCGCCGAACGGCTGCACGCCCACGACCGCGCCAACCATGTTGCGGTTGACGTACAGGTTGCCGACTTTGGCCGTGCCGGTGACCTGCGCAATGGTCTCGTCGATACGGGTATGCACGCCGAGCGTCAGGCCGTAGCCGGAGGCGTTGATCTGGTCGATAAGCGCGTTGAGGTTGTTACGGTTGTAACGCACCACGTGCAGCACCGGGCCGAAGACCTCTTTTTTCAGCTCGTCGAAGCTTGCCAGCTCAATCAGCGTAGGCGGCACGAAGGTGCCAGTCTGCCACTCGCGGGCATCTTCGCTGTTCTCGCGCACCGCCTGGAACACCGGACGGCCTTTGGCGCGCATGGCCTGAATGTGGTTCTCAATGTTGGCTTTGGCTTCCGCGTCGATCACCGGCCCGATGTCGGTGGTGAGACGGCCCGGGTTGCCCATGCGGCATTCCGCCATCGCGCCGCGCAGCATCTTCAGCGTGTGGTCAGCCACGTCATCCTGTAAGCACAGCACGCGCAGGGCGGAGCAGCGCTGACCCGCGCTGTCGAAGGCGGAGGCCAGCACGTCAACCACCACCTGCTCGGTGAGGGCGGAGGAGTCAACAATCATGGCGTTCATGCCGCCGGTTTCGGCGATAAGCGGGGTAGGACGACCCTGCGCATCCAGACGGGTGGCGATGTTGCGTTGCAGCAGGGAGGCCACTTCGGTCGAACCGGTAAACATCACGCCGCGAACGCGGTTATCGGAGGTGAGTTTGGCACCCACCGTTTCACCGCGCCCTGGCAGCAGTTGCACCACGCCCGCCGGAACGCCTGCTTCCAGAAGAATGTTGATGCCCTGGGCGGCAATCAGCGGGGTTTGCTCTGCCGGTTTCGCCAGCACGCTGTTGCCTGCGGCAAGGGCGGCGGCAATCTGGCCGGTGAAGATCGCCAGCGGGAAGTTCCACGGGCTGATACAGACCACCGGACCGAGCGGACGGTGCGTTTCGTTGTCGAAATCATCGCGCACCTGACCGGCGTAGTAGTGCAGGAAGTCGACCGCCTCACGCACTTCGGCGATGGCGTTGCTGAAGGTTTTCCCCGCCTCACGCACCAGAATGCCGATGAGCTGCTGCATCTGATCTTCCATCAGCACCGCGGCGCGTTCCAGAATGGCGGCACGCTCCTGCGGCGGGGTGGCAAACCAGATTGGTGCGTTATTCACCGCGCTCTCCAGCGCCTGTTCCACTTCCGCTTCGGTTGCTTCACGCGCGTAGCCGACGATGTCCTTCGGCTCTGCCGGGTTGATCACCGGCTGCATTTCACCGTCCTCAACGGACTGCTCAAGGATCGGTTTGGCCTGCCATTTCTGCAATGCGCTGTTGAGCAGGGCAGAGGAGAGCGACGCCAGACGGTGTTCGTTCGCCAGATCCAGGCCCGCCGAGTTGACGCGGCCCGCGCCGTACAGCTCGCGCGGCAGGGCAATTTTCGGATGCGGCAGACCAATCTGGCCTTCCTGCGCCGCCAGCTTCTCAACGGCCTGCACCGGATCGGCCACCAGTTCGTCGAGCGGCAGCGTGGTGTCTGCGATGCGGTTAACGAAGGAGGTGTTCGCCCCGTTCTCCAGCAGACGACGCACCAGGTACGCCAGCAGGGTTTCGTGGGTGCCCACCGGGGCATAGATACGGCACGGGCGGTTCAGCTTGCCGTCCGCCACTTTACCGGTGACCTGCTCGTACAGCGGTTCGCCCATGCCGTGCAGGCACTGGAACTCGTACTGGCCCGGATAATAGTTCTGCCCGGCCAGGCTGTAGATCGCCGCCAGGGTATGGGCGTTGTGGGTCGCGAACTGCGGATAAATCAGGTTCGGCACGCCGAGCAGTTTTTTCGCGCACGCGAGGTAAGAGACGTCGGTGTAGACCTTGCGGGTATAAACCGGATAGCCTTCCAGACCTTCCATCTGGGCGCGTTTGATTTCGCTGTCCCAGTAGGCGCCTTTCACCAGGCGGATCATCAGGCGGCGACGGCTGCGGCTGGCCAGGTCAATCAGGTAATCAATGACGAACGGACAGCGTTTCTGGTAGGCCTGAATAACGAAACCAATCCCGTTCCAGCCTGCCAGTTCCGGCTCGAAGCACAATTTTTCCAGCAGATCGAGGGAGATCTCCAGACGGTCAGCCTCTTCGGCGTCGATGTTGATGCCGATATCATACTGGCGCGCCAGCAGGGTCAGGGACTTCAGGCGCGGATAGAGCTCTTCCATCACCCGGTCGTACTGCGCGCGGCTGTAGCGCGGGTGCAGTGCGGAGAGCTTAATAGAGATGCCCGGGCCTTCATAAATACCGCGACCGTTGGACGCTTTACCGATGGCGTGGATCGCCTGCTGGTAAGAGACCATGTAGGCCTGCGCGTCGGCGGCGGTGAGCGCCGCTTCACCCAGCATGTCGTAGGAGTAGCGGAAACCTTTGTCTTCAAGCTTGCGGGCGTTCGCCAGCGCTTCGGCAATGGTTTCCCCGGTGACGAACTGCTCGCCCATCAGGCGCATCGCCATGTCCACGCCCTTGCGGATCAGCGGCTCGCCGCTCTTGCCGATAATGCGGTTCAGAGAGCGTGACAGGTTGGCTTCGTTATGGGTGGAGACCAGCTTGCCGGTAAACAGCAGACCCCAGGTGGCGGCGTTGACGAACAGCGACGGGCTGCGGCCAATGTGGGAGTGCCAGTTGCCGTTGCTGATCTTGTCGCGGATCAGCGCGTCGCGGGTAGCTTTATCCGGAATACGCAGCAGCGCTTCCGCCAGGCACATCAGCGCCACGCCTTCCTGCGAGGAGAGGGAGAACTCCTGCAACAGGCCCTGCACCATCCCGGCGCGGCCGGTGGCGGTTTTCTGGTTGCGCAGCTTGTCGGCTAACTGATACGCCAGGCTGTGCGCCTGGGCGGCAATGGCTTCCGGCAGGCGGGCCTGCTCCAGCAGCATCGGCACGGCGTCGGTTTCGGCGCGGCGGTAAGCCCCGGTAATGGCGGCGCGGCTGACGGACTGCGGCAGGATCTGCTCGGCAAATTCGAGGAACGGCTGGTGGTTTTCTTCCACCGCCGTCGCGGCGTCTTCGCTTTCGTTCGCTGCGCCCGCCAGCAGGGCAGGCAGCTCCGGCAGGCCGTCTTCACTCTCCAGCCTTTCCAGATAGTTAAAAATCGCCTGCTTGATTAACCAGTGCGGTGTGCGGTCAATGCGGGTTGCTGCGGTCTTAATCCGTTCGCGGGTCGCGTCATCCAGCTTAACCCCCATGGTGGTCATCCCCATGCCAAAACTCCTGTTGTTCTGTAATTGCGTTCTGTTGATAGCGTGAAATATCCACCATGTTGCAACTTTGTGCAACCGTGTTAAATGTGACCTGGTTTGCAAGCTAGAAAATGAATGGATTGTTAACGAATAGTTAGCTGGAAAAAAGCGCTGGCTTCTGCATGCGAAGCCTGTTTTTATGCGGTGCTTAACACTTTTCAAAGGTGCAACCCATATAAATGTGAGCGAGTGCAACCTATAGGAAAGACGTATAAAACCAGGGATGAAATTCATGTAAATGCAGTGTTAAATCGTTTGTCAGTGGGGAGCGTATACGGCAGGATAGCGCGCCCAACGGAAACACATACACACATCACTACGTTCCGGTGATGACATAACAAGGCAACCCGGACGGTTGTCGCTCGACATTTTGGAGAATTTGAATGGCTATTAGCACACCGATGCTGGTGACATTTCTCGTTTATATTTTTGGCATGATCCTGATAGGGTTTTTGGCATGGCGTTCCACTAAAAACTTTGACGACTACATCCTTGGCGGGCGCAGCTTAGGCCCAATGGTCACCGCGCTCTCTGCGGGCGCATCCGACATGAGCGGCTGGCTGCTGATGGGGCTGCCGGGCGCGATTTTCATCTCTGGTATTTCCGAAAGCTGGATCGCCATCGGCCTGACCGTCGGCGCGTGGATCAACTGGAAGCTGGTGGCAGGCCGTCTGCGCGTACACACCGAAGCCAACAACAACGCCCTGACGCTGCCGGATTACTTCACCGGACGCTTTGAAGATAACAGCCGCATTCTGCGCATTATCTCCGCGGTGGTGATCCTGCTGTTCTTCACCATCTACTGCGCATCCGGCATCGTGGCGGGTGCGCGACTGTTCGAAAGCACCTTCGGCATGAGCTATGAAACCGCCCTGTGGGCCGGTGCCGCGGCAACCATCCTCTATACCTTCGTGGGCGGGTTCCTGGCAGTAAGCTGGACCGACACCGTGCAGGCGAGCCTGATGATCTTCGCCCTGATCCTGACCCCGGTGATTGTGATTTTCACCGTTGGCGGCTTTGGCGATTCACTGGAAGTTATCAAGCAGAAGAGCATCGAAAACGTCGATATGCTGAAAGGGCTGAACTTTGTCGCCATCGTCTCCCTGATGGGCTGGGGGCTGGGCTACTTCGGTCAGCCGCACATTCTGGCGCGCTTTATGGCGGCGGATTCTCACCACACCATCGTTCACGCGCGTCGCATCAGCATGACGTGGATGATCCTGTGTCTGGCGGGCGCGTGTGCGGTCGGCTTCTTCGGTATCGCCTACTTCAGCAATAACCCGGCGCAGGCGGGCGCGGTGAACCAGAACGCCGAGCGCGTGTTCATCGAGCTGGCGCAGATTCTGTTTAACCCGTGGATTGCCGGTATCCTGCTCTCCGCGATCCTGGCGGCGGTGATGTCCACCCTGAGCTGTCAGCTGCTGGTTTGCTCCAGTGCAATCACCGAAGACCTCTACAAGGCCTTCCTGCGTAAAAATGCGAGCCAGAAAGAGCTGGTGTGGGTAGGGCGCTTTATGGTGCTGGTGGTGGCGCTGGTAGCCATTGCGCTGGCAGCCAACCCGGAAAACCGCGTGCTGGGTCTCGTGAGCTACGCGTGGGCGGGCTTCGGTGCCGCGTTTGGGCCGGTGGTGCTGTTCTCCGTCATGTGGTCACGCATGACCCGCAACGGCGCGCTGGCGGGGATGATCATCGGTGCGGTGACTGTCATCGTCTGGAAGCAGTTCGCGTGGCTGGGCCTGTACGAAATCATTCCGGGCTTCATCTTCGGCAGCATCGGTATTGTGGTGTTCAGCCTGCTGGGTAAAGCGCCGTCTGCCTCTATGCAGAAGCGCTTTGCGGAAGCGGATGCGCACTACCACACTGCGCCGCCGACTAAGCTTCAGGCAGAATAATTTTCTCACGCAGTACCGTAGGCCGGGTAAGCGCAAGCGCCACCCGGCTTTTTTCTTGCCAAAATCCGTATTTTCCTGTGATATCCATGTGCTTATAACAATGAGGATAGCGACACATGACCATCAAAACAGGGGTAATGGCAGCGGCATTATTGATGCTGGCGGGCTGCAACGCGCCATCGCAACATGCGGCGGTGGAGACCTGCAAAGCGGATAACCAGATGCAGCAGACCACGCTCTATTTTGGCTTGAATCGCCCGGCAGGGGCGCAGATTACCGGCAGCGAGTGGCAGCAGTTTGTTGACCAGGACGTGACGCCGCGTTTTCGCGATGGCTTAACGGTGTTTGATGCGCGCGGGCAGTGGCTGGGGAACGACGGGAAAGTGGCGCGTGAATCCAGCAAAGCGTTAATGCTGATCCACGGTAAAGATGCGCAGAGCGAGAAGAACATCGAAGCATTGCGCGGGATCTATAAGTCTCGTTTCGCGCAGGAATCGGTGATGCGGGTCGACCAGCCGGTGTGCGTACAGTTTTAATAAAAAACGGCGGGATAACCCGCCGTTGTTGTTTTGTAGCAAAGCAATTTACAGCACTAATCCCGCAAAGCTCGCCGACAGCAGGCTCACCAGCGTCGCACCGTATACCAGGCGCAGACCAAACCGCGACACCACGTTGCCCTGCTGCTCGTTCAGCCCCTTAATCGCCCCGGCGACGATGCCGATGGAGGCGAAGTTAGCGAACGAGACGAGGAAGACGGACAAAATACCCAGCCCGCGCGGTGACATTTCATGAGCAATTTTTTGCAGCTCAATCATCGCTACAAATTCATTCGCCACCAGCTTGGTTGCCATAATGCTGCCCGCGTTTAACGCATCGCTGAGCGGAATCCCGATAAGCCACGCCAGCGGATAAAACACATAGCCCAGGATCTGCTGGAAGCTCATGCCGAATACGCTGGAGAAGAGGGCGTTAACGGCGCTGATGAGGGCGATAAAGCCAATCAGCATCGCCAGAATAATCATCGCCACCTTAAAACCGGCCAGAATATACTCGCCCAGCATTTCAAAGAAGCTCTGGGATTCATGCAGTTTTTCCAGCTTGATATCCGGCTCGGCTTCCGGACGTACCGGGTTAATGACCGAGAGAATAATAAAGGTGCTGAACATGTTCAGGATCAGCGCGGCAACGACAAATTTGGCGTCGAGCATGGTCATATAGGCACCGACAATCGACAGGGAGACCGTCGACATGGCCGTGGCCGCCATGGTAAACAGACGACGCGAGGAGAGATCCCCCAGCACGCCTTTATAGGCAATGAAGTTTTCCGACTGGCCGAGGATCAGCGAGCTCACCGCGTTGAACGATTCCAGCTTGCCCATGCCGTTCAGTTTTGACAGCAGCGTCCCGATGATTCGAATAAAAATCGGCAGGATCCGCCAGTGCTGGAGAATACCAATCAGTGCGGAAATAAAAATAATCGGACACAGCACGCCGAGGAAAATAAACGCCAGCCCTTTTTCTCCCATTCCGCCAAAGACGAAATTCGTCCCTTCCGAGGCAAATTTCAGCAGTGACTCAAAGAAGCCGGAAACGTATTTAATCAGGAATAGCCCGCTTTCGGCGTGCAGGAAAAAGAACGCCAGGGCAATTTCAATAACAATCAGCTGTAAAACATAACGAATGCGAATTTTTCGGCGGTCGAAACTCACCAGCCAGGCAAGCGCAAGAATAATCACCAGCGCCAGCAGGAAATGGACAATCTTAAACATGGGATATTTTCGGTTGGTTTTTGAGGCGGATATTTAGCCACAGCACTGGTTAACCGTAAATGGGCATTTTTATTATAACTTATAAACTTAACGGTAACGGCGGCAACTATTAACAGGCTTTGCGTTTACAACTCGTCATCAAATCACCACACATTTCGCTTGTGTTTCCTTTCGCCGTAATGATAATCACTATCACAAGAATTTACCTTTCTTTGCATCAGTTGACCGCGATAAACATTTAAGGTGTCGGCATGTTTGTTCCATTTCTCATTATGTTACGTGAAGGCCTTGAAGCGGCCCTGATTGTCAGCCTTATCGCCAGCTATCTGAAGCGCACCCAGCGTGGGCGCTGGATTGGCGTGATGTGGGTTGGCGTATTCCTTGCCGCGGCGCTCTGCCTGGGCTTAGGTATCCTCATCAATGAAACCACCGGCGAATTCCCGCAGAAAGAGCAGGAGCTGTTTGAAGGTATCGTCGCCGTGATTGCGGTGTTTATCCTGACGTGGATGGTCTTCTGGATGCGCAAAGTTTCCCGCAACGTGAAGGTGCAGCTTGAGCAGGCGGTGGATAACGCCCTGCAGAAGGGGAATCACCACGGCTGGGCGCTGATCATGATGGTCTTTTTCGCCGTGGCGCGCGAGGGTCTGGAATCGGTTTTCTTCCTGCTGGCGGCATTCCAGCAGGACGTGGGCATCTGGCCGCCGCTGGGCGCCATGCTCGGTCTGGCAACGGCGGTGGTGCTGGGCTTTCTGCTCTACTGGGGCGGCATTCGCCTCAACCTGGGCGCCTTCTTTAAGTGGACCAGCCTGTTCATTCTGCTGGTGGCCGCGGGGCTGGCGGCAGGGGCGATCCGCGCCTTCCACGAGGCGGGCCTGTGGAACCACTTCCAGGACGTAGCGTTCGATCTTAGCAACGTTCTCTCCACCCATTCACTGACCGGCACCCTGCTCGAAGGCATCTTCGGCTACCAGGAAACGCCGAGCGTCAGCGAAGTGGCGATGTACTTTATCTATCTGGTTCCGGCGCTGGTGCTGTTCGCGATGCCGCCGCGTACCGGCTCGCAGGCGTCGCGCGTTGCGCCGTAATTATTGTTTTAGTTACAACATACTTTTTAAGGGAAGAGTCATGGCAATTCAGTTTCGTCGTAGTGCATTGTGCGCAGGCATTGCCGCGCTGTTCGCTTCTGCATTCGCTGCGCAGGCTGCGGATATTCCGCAGGTAAAAGTCACCGTTAACGATAAGCAGTGCGAGCCGATGACCATCACGGTTAACAGCGGTAAAACCCAGTTTATCATTCAGAACCACAGCCAGAAGGCGCTGGAGTGGGAGATCCTCAAAGGCGTGATGGTGGTGGAAGAGCGCGAGAACATCGCGCCGGGCTTCAGCCAGAAGATGACCGCCAACCTGCAGCCGGGTGAATACGACATGACCTGCGGCCTGCTGACCAACCCTAAAGGCAAGCTGATCGTCAAAGGTGCAGCGACGGCGGACGCGGCCAAAGGCACGGCCCTGCTGAGCCTGGGCGACGCTATCACCGCCTATAAAGCCTACGTCACCAAAGAGACGGCGGACCTGGTCACGGGTACCAAAGCCTTCACCGACGCCGTGAAAGCGGGCGATATCGAAAAAGCGAAATCCCTGTACGCGCCAACCCGTCAGCACTACGAGCGCATCGAGCCGATTGCCGAGCTGTTCTCTGACCTCGACGGTAGCATTGATGCCCGCGAAGATGACTACGAGCAGAAGGCCGCCGATCCGAAATTCACCGGCTTCCACCGTCTGGAAAAAGCCCTGTTTGGCGATAACTCCACCAAAGGAATGGAGAAATACGCCGGGCAGCTGAACACCGACGTGCTGGAGCTGCAAAAGCGCATCAGCGAGCTGGCCTTCCCGCCGTCGAAGGTGGTGGGCGGCGCGGCCGGTCTGATTGAAGAAGTGGCCGCGAGCAAAATCAGCGGTGAAGAAGATCGCTACAGCCACACCGACCTGTGGGACTTCCAGGCCAACGTCGACGGTGCGCAGAAGATTGTCGAGCTGCTGCGTCCTCAGCTTCAGAAAGAGAACGGCGAACTGCTGGCGAAAGTGGATGCCAACTTCAAAAAGGTCGATACCATCCTGGCCAAGTACCGTACCAAAGACGGGTTCGAAACCTACGACAAGCTGACCGACGCCGACCGTAACGCGCTGAAAGGCCCGATTACGACGCTGGCGGAAGATCTCTCCCTGCTGCGCGGCGTACTGGGTCTGGACTAAGCACGATGAACAAGCACGAAGAATTCGACGTGGCGGAACCTTCCCGACGTCGTTTGTTAAAAGGGGTAGGGGCGCTGGGCGGCGCGTTTGCCCTGGCGGGAGGTTGCCCGGTGGCGCATGCGGCGAAATCGCAGAGCGCGCCCGGTACGCTCTCGCCGGATGCCCGGATGGAGACCCAGCCGTTTTATGGCGCGCACCAGGCGGGTATTCTCACGCCGCAGCAAGCTTCCATGATGCTGGTGGCCTTTGATTCGCTGGCCAGCGATAAGGCGGATCTGGAGCGTCTGTTCCGCCTGCTGACGGCGCGCATCGCGTTTCTTACCGCGGGCGGGCCGGCACCGGATACGCCGAACCCGCGCCTGCCGCCGATGGATTCCGGTATCCTCGGGGCGTTTATCGCGCCGGATAACCTGACCATTACCGTGTCGGTAGGGGAGTCGCTGTTTGACGGCCGCTACGGCCTGGCAAAACAGAAGCCGAACGCGCTGCAGAAGATGACGCGCTTCCCGAATGACTCCCTCGACGCGGCGCTGTGCCACGGCGATCTGCTCCTGCAGATTTGTGCCAATACCCAGGACACGGTGATCCACGCCCTGCGCGATATCATCAAGCACACGCCGGATCTGCTGAGCGTGCGCTGGAAGCGGGAAGGGTTTATCTCTGACCACGCCGCCCGCAGCAAAGGCAAAGAGACGCCGGTTAACCTGCTGGGCTTTAAGGACGGCACGGCCAACCCGGACAGCAGCGATGCGGCGCTGATGAAAGACGTGGTGTGGGTGACGGCAGATCAGGGGGAACCCGCATGGGCGGTGGGCGGCAGCTACCAGGCTGTGCGTATTATTCAGTTCCACGTGGAGTTCTGGGACCGCACGCCGTTGAAAGAGCAGCAGACGATTTTTGGCCGCGACAAGCAGAGCGGGGCGCCGCTGGGCATGAAGCACGAGCATGATGTGCCGGACTACGCGAACGACCCGGATGGCGACGTTATCGCGCTCGACAGCCATATTCGCCTTGCCAACCCGCGCACCAAAGAGACGCAGTCCAGCCTGATGATGCGCCGTGGCTACAGCTATTCGCTGGGCGTGACCAATTCCGGCCAGCTTGATATGGGGCTGCTGTTCGTCTGCTATCAGCACGATCTGGAGAAAGGCTTCCTGACCGTGCAGAAGCGGTTAAACGGCGAAGCGCTGGAAGAGTACATTAAGCCCATCGGCGGCGGCTATTTCTTTGCCCTGCCCGGCGCGCGCGATGCTGGCGCGTATCTCGCACAAGGTCTGATGGAAGCCTGATAATCGTCCCTGTGATAGTTCGCGGGGACATTATTTTTTCATATGACTATCTTATTGTTATATTTCTGTAATATTCATATATAAGACTGATTCCGCTGCAGGAACAGTCTTAAAAGTTGCATTCAGGTAAAATAAATGTTGCATTTATGATAACTCCTGATGTACTTAAGATAAGACAGCGGTAGTTCCCGGCAGTGATGCTGAATCACTATGGAGATCGCGAATGGTTGCGTCCTGTACTGGACAAGGTAAACATAACAACCGCAGCACCCGGCGCGGAGGCTCAGACTCCGGCAGCGATTTCCTCACCACTAAATTCTCCCCCACATCTCAAGAACCTGATTCGACCGACGTGCAGACCGGTGCGCGTAGCCGTTCTGTATCGTCATCTGATAAAGCAAGCAATGGCTTACAAGGAAGCCAACCCTCTGATGTTCGTGCGCATAATCGTGCCGAAGCTGGCGCGTGTGATGAATACCAACAACTCAAGGTGCTATCCATGGGAAGACAAAAAGCAGTGATCAAAGCTCGTCGCGAAGCAAAACGTGTGCTGAGACGGGACTCACGTAGCCATAAACAGCGTGAAGAAGAATCGGTCACCTCGCTTGTGCAGATGAGTGGCGTAGAAGCAATTGGCATGGCCAGAGACAGCCGTGATAATTCTCCAATTGTGGCGCGCAATGAGGCTCAGGCGCACTACCTGAATGCTATCGAGAGTAAACAGCTCATCTTTGCAACCGGTGAAGCCGGATGCGGGAAAACCTGGATCAGTGCAGCCAAAGCAGCGGAAGCGCTGATCCATAAGGACGTGGAGCGCATTATTGTTACCCGTCCTGTACTGCAAGCTGATGAAGATCTCGGCTTCCTGCCCGGCGATATTTCGGAGAAGTTTGCTCCATACTTCAGGCCCGTCTATGACGTGCTGGTGAAGCGACTGGGTGCATCCTTTATGCAGTACTGCCTGCGACCAGAGATTGGCAAGGTGGAAATCGCGCCGTTCGCCTATATGCGCGGACGTACATTTGAAAATGCGGTTGTTATTCTCGACGAGGCTCAGAACGTGACCGCTGCGCAAATGAAGATGTTTTTAACGCGCCTCGGGGAGAACGTGACGGTTATCGTTAACGGCGATATTACCCAGTGTGACCTGCCGTCCGGCGTGAAGTCCGGACTGAGCGACGCCATGTCACGTTTTGAGGAAGATGAGATGATTGGGGTGGTACGCTTCACCAAAGAGGACTGCGTGCGTTCGGCGCTCTGTCAGCGCACGCTGCAAGCGTATTACTGAGTTTGCTGTTGTGTTCAAGGCCCGGGAAACCGGGCTTTGTTTTATGTGCAGGCATAAAGAGCGCAGGGAGTCTCAAGGTTCGAATCCCCAGGTGCGATCCAAAAGAAAAAAGCCCGTACTTTCGTACGAGCTCTCATCTCAAATATGGCGGTGAGGGGGGGATTGACTCGCTTCGCTCGCCCTGCGGGCAGCCTGTTCGCTGCGCTCTCAGTCTGTCCAACTGGCTTTCGCCAGTTGTCGAACCCCGGTCGGGGGTTCTCATCCCCCCACAGGCGTGCAATATGCAAAAAAAAGCCCGCATTTTCATGCGAGCTCTTCTTAAAATATGGCGGTGAGGGGGGGATTCGAACCCCCGATACGTTGCCGTATACACACTTTCCAGGCGTGCTCCTTCAGCCACTCGGACACCTCACCATATTGTTTTGCTGCCTGACCGCTTGGGGGGCAACGGGGCGCTACTATAGGGAGTTGCGCGAAAGCGGTCAAGCAGATTTTCTGCATTCGTGCTTGTTCGGTTAAGCCTTAATCAGCTTATGTCGTACAGCGCAGGATTAACGCTGCGAATCGAGCACTTCGCTGTTTTTCACCACCTCCTGCGCTTTGCCGTAGCTTTCGATCAGCAACTGGTAGGCCGGGAAGATGTGGGTGTATACTTCAGCCCATTCAGCCGCATCTTCACGGTTCCAGGTTCGCTGGATCTCAGAGGCCACAGCGGCGGTATCCATCGGCACCACGCCTGCCTGGACCACGCGGGCCAGGGTGATCTCCTGCGCCATTTTGCTGTAGGTGCCGGAGGCATCAATCACCGCAAACACTTTATATCCGTCCGCCACCGCGCTGATGGACGGGAAGGCCATGCAGACGCTGGTGATCGTGCCTGCAATAATTAACGTCTTGCGACCGGTAGCTTTTATCGCCGCCACGAATTCCGGGTTATCCCAGGCGTTGATCTCACCTTTGCGGGCCACATACTGCGCATGCGGCGCGTTGGCGTGGATCTCCGGGATAAGCGGGCCGTTCGGTCCCTGTGGAACGGAGGCGGAGGTGATCACCGGGATCTTCGCCAGCGTGGCGATCTTTGCCAGCGCCGCCGCACGGGCGCGCAGCTCCGGCATGGGCATGTCGCCGACGGTCTGGAACAGCCCGCTCTGGTGGTCGATAAGCAGCATGACGGCATCATTTACGTCAATGACGGGACGTGCACCGTTGAAGTTTGCAGGGGTAGACATATTGCGCTCCTTAATTACGTTCAGATCTGGCCAAAGCGGCCGGAGTTGAAATCACGAATGGCTTCCGCGATCTCGGTTTTACTGTTCATCACAAACGGGCCGTAGCCCACAATCGGTTCATTCAGCGGCTCACCGGCCATCAGCAGCAATTTCGCGTCGCTGTTCGCTTCCAGATGCAGCTTTTCACCGCTCTGACTTAGCACAACCAGCTGCGCTTCACCCGCTGGCGTGGTGCCGTTCACCGTTACGCTGCCCTCAAGTACCACCAGCGCCGTGCTCCAGCCTTCGGGCTGGTTGAGCGTCAGATGGCTGCCCTGGTTAAGCGCGATGTCCCAGACGTTCAGCGGTGAGAAGGTATGGGCCGGGCCCGTCACGTCCTCAAGGCGACCGGCGATGACCCGCAGCGTGCCGCTGTTATCCGGCAGCGTGACCACCGGGATATCCGCTTTGATGATGCTCTGGTAGCCGGGCGTCGCCATTTTGTCTTTGGCGGGCAGGTTGACCCACAGCTGCATCATTTTTAGTTCACCGCCTTTCTGCGCGAAGGCGCTGGAGTGGAACTCCTCGTGCAGGATGCCTGCGCCCGCCGTCATCCACTGCACGTCGCCGGGGCCAATAATGCCGCCTCTGCCGGTGGAGTCGCGATGCTCCACTTCGCCGGCGTAAA
Organism: Enterobacter cloacae complex sp. P12RS; assembly: GCF_014895875.1. Taxonomy (NCBI): domain Bacteria; kingdom Pseudomonadati; phylum Pseudomonadota; class Gammaproteobacteria; order Enterobacterales; family Enterobacteriaceae; genus Enterobacter; species Enterobacter cloacae complex sp. P12RS. The sequence continues at coordinate 98,484 of NZ_JADBQO010000008.1, read as the reverse complement.
CGATGGTCACCGTTTCAAAGCCGCGATGAGGATGCTCGCCCACGCCGCGTTTCGCGCCGTCCGCCGGGAAGGTGTACGGTCCGGCATAGTCCAGCAGCAGAAACGGGCTCAGCGGCTCGCCGTGCGTCTGGTAAGAAAACATTGAACGAACCGGGAAACCGTCACCGACCCAGTGCGGACGAGGTGCGGTATAAACGCCTGTTACGTTTTTCATGATGTACTCCTGATGTTCTGTTGATGTAATTAGCTTATATTCAGGGTTAATATCCCGGTAGATAGTGAAAATGACATTCACTGTTCTGAATATGGAACGATGAGGGCGTATGCAGGATCTCAATGATTTCGCGTGGTTTGTGAAGGTGGTGGACCATGGTGGATTTGCGGCGGCGGGTCGGGCGCTCGATCAGCCCAAGTCAAAACTGAGCCGCCGGATTGCCCAGCTGGAAGAGCGCCTTGGCGTGCGGTTGATCCAGCGCACCACCCGGCAGTTTACGGTGACGGAAGTGGGGCAGACGTTCTATCAGCACTGTAAAGCCATGCTGGTAGAGGCCGAAGCTGCGGAAGAGGCGGTGGCGGCGTTGCAGGCCGAGCCACGCGGCGTGGTCAGGATCACCTGTCCGGTCACCTTGCTGCACGTGCACGTGGGTCCCATGCTGGCACGGTTTATGGCGCGCTATCCGGGGATCAATCTTCAGCTTGAGGCCACCAACCGACGGGTCGATCTGGTGGGCGAGGGCATTGACGTGGCGATCCGCGTTCGTCCACGTCCGTTTGATGACAGCGACCTGGTGTTAAGAGTGCTGGCAGACAGGGGACACTGCCTGGTGGCGAGCCCTGCACTGATTGAGCGGATGGGTCACCCTGCCGTGCCCTCTGAGCTGAGCGAGTGGCCGGGTTTGAGCATGGGGGTGGGAAAGCAGCTGCACAGATGGGAGCTGAGCGGGCCGGAGGGAGCGAAAGCCGCGATTCATTACACGCCGCGCTTTATTACCACCGACATGCTGGCGCTGCGTGAAGCGGCGATGGCGGGGGTGGGCGTGGTGCAGTTGCCGATTTTGATGGTCAAGGATCAGCTGGCATCCGGGGAACTGGTAAGGGTGCTGGACGCATGGGAACCCCGACGGGAAGTGATTCACGCTGTTTATCCTTCCAGGCGAGGTTTGCTGCCGTCCGTCAGAACGCTGGTGGATTTTCTTACTGAAGAGTATGCGCGGATGGTGGAGGAGTAACGATCCCCTCGCCCTTTTGGGGAGAGGGTTAGGCTGAGGCGCTCAGGCTGCACCGAGCTGAATATAGCACCGGGGGGGATTGACTCGCTTCGCTCGCCCTGCGGGCAGCCTGTTCGCTTTGCTTACAGTCTGTCCAACTGGCTGCGCCAGTTGTCGAACCCCGGTCGGGGGTTCTCATCCCCCCGCAGGCGTGCAACATGCGAAAAAAAAGCCCGCATTTTCATGCGAGCTCTTCTTAAAATATGGCGGTGAGGGGGGGATTCGAACCCCCGATACGTTGCCGTATACACACTTTCCAGGCGTGCTCCTTCAGCCACTCGGACACCTCACCATATTGTCATCCCGTTGTTGCTGGGACGGGCGCTAATGTAAGGAAAAGCCGAACTGCCGTCAACCCACTTTTTCAGTAATTTAGCGCGTTTAGACAAACTTCAGGCAACATGATTCTTAAATGTGCTGAAAGCGTCTTTTTTATCAACAACACGGTCGCGCAAGAAATTTGCTATGCTGACCGTCCAGTTAAAAAGCAAAATAAATCAGCGCAATAAAAGGCAGGAATGACTATGGATATACTCTTCTATCACCCCACTTTTGATACGGCTTACTGGATTAAGGCACTTTCTGCGGCACTGCCGGGCGCTCGCGTTCGTGAGTGGAAGCGGGGCGATAACGAACATGCTGACTACGCGCTGGTCTGGCATCCGCCGGTAGAAATGCTCCAGGGCCGTAAGCTAAAGGCCGTGTTCGCGCTCGGAGCTGGCGTGGATTCCATTCTGAGCAAGCTGAAAGCACACCCTGAAATGCTGCCGGAAGATATTCCTCTGTTCCGCCTGGAAGATACCGGTATGGGCCAGCAAATGCAGGAATATGCCGTCAGCCAGGTGCTGCACTGGTTCCGCCGCTTTGATGACTATCAGGCGCTTAAGCAGCAATCCCGCTGGGAGCCGCTGCCTGAATATCCGCGCGAAGCGTTTACCGTTGGTATCCTCGGCGCAGGCGTGCTGGGTTCGAAAGTGGCTGAAGCGCTCGCGCCGTGGGGCTTCCCGCTGCGCTGCTGGAGCCGCAGCCGTAAAGACTATCCGGGCGTTGAGAGCTTTGCCGGAACGGATGAGCTTCCGGCCTTCCTGAACGGCACGCGTGTGCTGATTAATCTGCTGCCCAATACGGCGGAAACGGTGGGGATTATCAATGAAGGCCTGCTCAACCAGCTGGACGACCAGAGCTACCTGATGAACCTGGCGCGCGGCGTGCATCTGGTCGAGCCGGATCTGCTGAAGGCGCTGGATAGCGGGAAGCTTAAAGGCGCCATGCTGGATGTCTACAGCCGTGAGCCGCTGCCGGAGGAAAGCCCGCTGTGGAGACACCCGCGCGTGGCAATGACTCCGCACGTTGCCGCCGTGACGCGACCTGCCGAGGCAGTGGCCTATATCTCGCACACGATCGGTGAAATAGAGAAGGGTAACCCGGTCACCGGACAGGTCGACCGACAGCGCGGCTACTGAGAGAAACCCGGCGTTCGCCGGGTTTTTGCTAATATTCGCCGCTGATAACTGCTATCCTTTGGAAAAAACGCAGAGGAGAGAAAGATGTATCCCGTTGACCTGCATATGCACACCGTCGCCAGCACCCACGCGTATAGCAACCTCCATGATTATATTGCCCAGGCGAAGCTTAAGGGCATCAAGCTGTTCGCGATAACCGATCACGGCCCGGATATGGCGGATGCGCCGCACTACTGGCATTTTGTGAATATGCGTATCTGGCCACGTCTGGTGGACGGCATTGGGATACTGCGCGGCATTGAGGCGAACATCAAAAACACCGACGGTGAAATTGACTGTACCGGCCCGATGCTGACCTCCTTAGATCTGATCCTTGCCGGCTTCCATGAGCCGGTTTTCCCGCCGCAGGATAAAGAGACCAATACCGCGGCGATGATTGCCACTATTGCCAGCGGCAATGTGCACATCATCAGCCATCCGGGCAATCCGAAATACCCGATTGATATTCAGGCCGTGGCGCAGGCCGCGGCGAAACACCGCGTGGCGCTGGAGATTAACAACTCCTCGTTCGTGCACTCGCGTAAAGGCAGTGAAGCCAACTGTCGCGAAGTGGCTGCCGCCGTGCGTGATGCGGGTGGCATGGTGGCGCTGGGCTCTGATTCGCACACGGCCTTCACGCTGGGGGATTTTAGCGAGTGCCTGAAAATATTGCAGGATGTGGATTTCCCGGAAGAGCGCATCCTGAACGTCACGCCGCGTCGTATGCTTGATTTCCTCGAGTCGCGCGGCATGGCGCCGATTGATGAATTTGCCGATCTTTAATTGAATAACGGAATAAAATAATGAATGAATTTTCCATCCTTTGCCGCGTGCTGGGCTCCCTGTATTACCGCCAGCCGCAGGACCCGCTGCTGGTGCCGCTGTTTACGCTGATTCGCGAAGGTAAACTGGCGCAGAACTGGCCGCTGGAACAGGATGAGTTACTGGAGCGCCTGCAGAAAAGCTGCGATATGCAGCAGATCTCAACGGACTACAATGCTCTGTTCGTGGGCGAAGAGTGCCGCGTGTCGCCGTATCGTTCCGCCTGGCAGGAAGGCGCGACCGAAGCGGAAGTGCGGGCATTCCTTTCAGAACGCGGGATGCCCCTGAGCGATACCCCAGCCGATCATATCGGTACGCTGATGCTGGCCGCGTCCTGGATCGAAGACAACGCTGGCGACGATGAAAATGAAGCCATCGGGATCCTTTTCGAAACGTATCTGCTGCCGTGGGTGGGGACCTTCCTGGGTAAAGTGGAAGCTCATGCCACCTCTCCGTTCTGGCGAACGCTGGCCCCGCTGACGCGTGACGCCATTGCAGCAATGTGGGACGAGCTGGAAGAAGAGAGTGAAGAGTGATGTAAATCACAAAAATCCTGCAACGATACATTTCAACTTGCACGTAATGTGCTTCTGATCTCATTTCTATGGCGCGCTTCTGCTAAGATGCGCGCCATGAACATATTACTTTGTATTGCAATCACGACGGGTATCCTCTCCGGTATTTGGGGATGGGTAGCGGTGTCTCTCGGTCTGTTAAGCTGGGCTGGCTTCCTGGGTTGCACGGCCTATTTCGCCTGTCCTCAAGGCGGGCTGAAAGGGCTCTTTATCTCAGGCTGCACGCTGATGAGCGGCGTTATCTGGGCGCTGGTCATCATGAAAGGCAGCGCGCTGGCGCCGCATCTGGAGATGCTGGGGTACGTCATGACGGGTGTCGTCGCCTTCCTGATGTGTATCCAGGCGAAGCATCTGCTGCTGTCGTTTGTGCCGGGAACCTTTATGGGGGCCTGCGCAACCTTTGCCGGGCAGGGGGACTGGAAGCTGGTGGTTCCTTCCCTGACGCTGGGGCTGCTGTTTGGCTACGCCATGAAGAACAGCGGTCTTTGGCTGGCGGCGCGACGGGAAAAAACGCAAAACATCACCGCGGTGAGTGAATAAAAAAAAAGGCGAGATAATCATCTCGCCTTTTTTATGCGCTGCCCGTCAGGATTCCGGAGGCACCGACATATCACGGTATTTCACCAGGATCGGGTTCTGCACCTCCGCTTTGTTTTGCAGATCCCACAGCCCGCGATCGATACCATCGTTGATTAAGAAGATCACACCGGTTTCAATGGCTGACATCAGACACATCATGACCGGTTCGTTAGAGGTGTAGCCAATTTCTCCCTCCAGCAGACGCTGGTAATCGATGAAGCGGAATACCCCAGCCTGAACTTCATAAGACAATATCGTTTTGCTGGTGTTGACCGAAGAGAGCACTTCACCGGTACTGACGTTCACGACGCGCAGGTTAACCGCAATTTGGTCGAGCTGGTACTGGGTATCTGCGCCGATACCGAAGTAGCGCGCGCCCACGCCACCCGATTTCACGTTGCTCTCGTAACCGATAATCGACCCTTCAATCATCACGTTTGCGGCGGCCAGAGACTGCAGAGGCATCCGGTTATTGTCCGCAACGGTGCCATTCTCCTGCGCGGCACGAATGATTTTTCGTTCATTTAACAGGTTCTGAAGCCCCTGGCGTTCCAGCGGAATAAACCAGTGCGAATCTTTAAGTGCAGTCACCAGCATGGCGGTGGCGCTTTGCGGCACCGCGGTGGAGAAGTTACTTGCCGGATAAGGCTTAAATTGTCCGGTTTCATCCTGAATATTGTATACCGAGACAAATATCTTGCCCGTAGGTGAAGGCAAATGGGTTAAATCACGGTAACTCTGGGCCCGCGGCATTAATGTGGGTTTTGCAGCTTCTTTAGGCGGAGCAGTTAAACAACCGCTCAATAAGCACACTGCAACAAATATCAGGAAGCGCTGCATGGTCGTTGTCCTTATTTAGCTATTGTTTAAAAGTCAGTTGAATTATTTTGCAGGCCGGAAACCTCTATGGTGGAAGTTTTTCCGGTTTTACGATCGGTCACATTCAACTGGAGCTGTCCGTCCCTGTTGGCGATGTCGACGATAAAGTCGTTGGTCATCATTCGGCCGGGTTTGCCGGTATTAATGTTGGTCAGCAATCCCCCTAAAATCTGCGACTGGATAGCCTGGGTGAAGTTATCCAGTGCGGAAGGGGTATCAACGGTAAAATCCTGAAAGCTCGGATCTTTATAGGAGTTTTGTGCCTGAGCTTGATTCAGCAGAAAGGCACCGTTGTTGGGGTTACCGCCAAAGTTAGGGTTACGGAACTGGAAGGTCATATTTCCGGCCCAGCTCAGGGGAGCAATAAGCATGATCGAAACAACTGCATATGCAATACGCATGACAGCCTCCGCATATCGGTTCGCTAGAACTCATCTTTTGCTAAATCGCTGGTGCTTAATAGGGCTTTATCTATTTGCAGGCGATTAATAGCGTCTTCAGTTTGAGCCAGTGCTAAGGCTACGTTTTTTTCGAAGTCTGTTTTCGAGGGGAATAAAAAAGTTTGATAAATAACGTCCTGATTGGCCGTTATGGTTATCCAGCTTCCCCATCGTGCACTGGGCCGCTCGTTGATTGTTAAATTACCCGTGTAGGGACTGTCCCATTTATCGCTGAAGGCCCGGTAAAAACTGTGCCCGATCGATGAAACAGTGTGGTCAGTTAACAATCCGGGAACTTCGACCTCAACGGCCTGCAGGTTCCCTGCAGCGAGCAGGAGACTCGCTGCGGCGATCCAACTCAACGTGCGCTTCATGTGATTAACGCCTGAGGTTATCGTTTGCCCATGAAACCGCCTGAGTTCGGTTTTTAACAGCTATCTTCTTGAAAAGATTATAAAGGTGCGTCTTTACCGTATTTTCGCTGATAAATAACGAACGGGCGATTTCAATATTTGAAGCACCAATGCGTAATTTGTTCAGGATCTCTTTCTCACGGTGGGTGAGCAGCGCTGATTCCGAACTGTTATAGCGGTAATTTCCGGAGTGCGTGATGAGGTAGCTGGCCAGCTTTTGCGAGAAATAGCATTCGCCGCGCAATATGCCTTGCAGACCATCTACCACCCGAACCTCTTCTTCAGTGACGTAGAACACGCCATTGATATGCGGCCAGCTTTCAATATCTCTGAAAGGATATTCATCAGGCGTATTCAATAATAACACGCGGATATTATTGTTTTTCCTGCTTAAGTTATCTTGCCAGTAATGGATAAGCTTTTTATCGGCTTCCATCATATCAAACAGAATGATGCTGCCAGGCGCAATATCATCAAAAGAACGTTGAATATTATGCAATTTCCCGTTCAGTGATAGAGATTGCTTTAAATGTTGTAATAAAGCTGTCGCTTGCAGAGAAGGTTTTGTGATCAACAGTAATGTATGACCATGTAAACTATGGACTTCATTATACATGATGAAACCCCACTTATTTTTGGCACCTGACAGCCGCCCTCTTTGTAAAGAAGAGGGCACCAGAAGTACTGACAGATGTTGCACTGCTGTGTGTAGAATCAGAACATAACCTCCACAGGGAGGTAAATATAAAACCAATTTCGTACATCTAATTTCAATCTAGCTTTTACGAATTTTAAAGCAAGTGTTAATCATGTAACAAGATGTAAAAATCAATATTAATTTGTGAAAATTGCAGATTTTTAATGTTGTTATTTGATATGAAAGTTGTACATGGAAATAGTTGTGCATAGATTTTAAAAATCATACAAATATAATTAACTGGTTAATATTTATAAGTATTTATTATTTTCTTTAGTTTGTATCCAGGTATGAGTAACTGATACTTTCTAAGTCATGTCGCTCTGGTTTTTCTGGCTTAAGAAAACTCGCCTTGTGTCACGGCCTGAAGAAAATCTCATCCTGGCGTTACGCTTAAACAACGCGGGAAGGGGCATGTACGGCTCTCTCGCCTTTGTACAACATGTCGCGCATAAATATTTCATAAAAAATAAAAACGGCCTGTGTCATGCTTTTTATGGTGCAAATTACAACTTTGTGGTGACCTGAAAAATAAAAATAAGCCGCGCGGGTGAGATATTTAAAATGTTTCAGCGGACATACTCTTCACCGTAACGACGCGTTAACAAAAACGAGTCGTTTAATACGAAATACGATCAGGGTGTTTTCAGGTAGCCGGGTCCAGGGTGACAACATGAAAAACACATCGTTATTTTTGATGTTTACATTACTGGGTGCGCCTGGATTTGTAACCGCCGCGAATTCAGATTTAGCAAACGCTGAATATAATTTTGCGGTTAATGAATTAAGTTATTCATCATTAAATCAGGCAGCCATTATTGGTCAACAGGGCGTATTTAATGACGCTCAGCTTCGCCAGGAAGGATCGAAACTCTTGTCCGTCATTTCTCAGGATGGGGCAGGCAACAGAGCGAGAGTTGATCAATCAGGGACTTACAATATTGCCTGGATCGATCAGAGCGGTAACGGGAACGATGCAGGTATTACGCAGGATGGATATGGTAATAGTGCGAAAATTATCCAGAAAGGGTCGGGTAATAGAGCAAATATTACGCAGTACGGTACGCAGAAAACCGCAGTTGTAGTGCAGAAACAGTCGCAGATGGCAATTCGCGTTATTCAGCGCTAGCTATTTCGCGACGACGTTAATCAATCCGATGGGGGTTTACCATGAAATTTATCAAAGTGGCAGCACTTGCAGCAATCGTCGTTTCTGGTAGTGCTATGGCTGGTATGATTAATCAGGGCGGATGGGGTCATGGACACGGTCATGGCGGAAACAGTGGTCCAAATTCAACCCTGAATATTTATCAGAACGGTGGCGGTAACTCCGCGCTGGCGTTGCAAACAGATGCCAGAAATTCCGTTCTTAATATTAGCCAGACCGGTGGCGGTAACGGGGCTGATGTCGGTCAGGGTTCTGACGACAGCAAAATCAACCTGACCCAGAACGGCTTTGGCAACAGTGCGACACTCGACCAGTGGAACAGCAAAAAATCCGTTATGAATGTTAGCCAGTACGGCGGCCTTAACGGTGCGCTCGTAGACCAGACGGCGTCTAACTCCACCGTCAACGTTACCCAGATCGGCTTTGGTAACCACGCGACAGCGCATCAGTACTGATACTGAAATCTGTACTACAAAAAAACAGGGCCGATGCCCTGTTTTTTTTCGGGAGTTCCTCATGAATACCTTCATTCTCCTTGCCGCGCTTTCCGGCCAGATAACCTTTCAAACGTCACAGCAGGGAAATATGACGACCATTATTCCGCAGGTCATTTTGACGGAACCGTGTGATTGTCAGGTTCAGATCCTCTCTTTGAAGGAAGGGCAGAGTGGGCAAAGTGCTTCGCGACAGCAAAATACCCTTTTTATTCCCGCTAATCAGCCGATTGATTTAACGCGGTTGAGTTTAACTATTTCTGCGGAAGACACGATCAACATCGTTGTCACCGTCACGGATGGAAAAGCGCTTCATTTATCACAGCAGTGGTCGCCAGCCGGGGGTGCGCTGTAAATATTCATGAAATCAATGCATTGTGAATATTTGCCGTTGAACTAAGCTGTTATCAGGAACTGCGTTGTTAGGTTCCGTAACGTCAGCCTTCGTTTGCATAATGAAGCGCGTTTGCCCCTCATGGACGATTTTCATTGAGGAGTACATATCGTGACCCACTCTTTTGCACATCTTATTTCAGGTCTGGGCCTGCTTGTTTCGGCATTTATCGCTCCAGCTTATTCGGCCACGCTCGCGCAGGGCGGCGTTATTCACTTTCGTGGCGCAATCGTTGCTGACCCTTGCGAAGTTACACAGCAGCAGCGGCAGCTGGCGGTGTCGTGTCCGGAAAAAAATCGTATGCAAACGCGTATGGTGAGTTACGGCGACGCGCTGAACGGCAAGGCGACGGCTTCCGGCCTGGCGACAGTGAATATGACGTACCTGAATCCTGAAAAAACGCTCGCGGTTGTTCAGATCCAGTACCGTTAATACCCGTGCGCGCCGCCGGTGGGCGCGGTTTTACGTCTATCGTTTTTCTCAATAACCCCTCTGCGATACACTTATAAAAAAGGCGGGCAGCAGAGGGGCTTTATGAAACCGCAAATTGAAGTTATTCATGGCGATATTACGACAGTTCATGTCGACGTCATCGTCAATGCGGCCAATCCTTCCCTGATGGGGGGAGGAGGCGTAGACGGCGCTATTCACCGGGCTGCCGGTCCGCAGTTACTGGAAGCCTGTAAAATGGTGCGTCAGCAACAGGGTGAATGCCCTCCGGGCCATGCGGTGATTACGCTGGCGGGCAACCTTCCTGCCAAAGCGGTGATTCATGCTGTCGGGCCCGTGTGGCACGGCGGAGACCAGCATGAAGCGAGCCTTCTGGAGGAGGCATACCGAAACTGTCTGCGGCTTGCCGCCGACAACGGCTATAAAACGATGGCGTTCCCGGCCATCAGCACCGGCGTTTATGGATATCCTAAGGCGGCAGCGGCGACCATCGCCGTCGAAACGGTTTACCGCTATTTGTCGCTTAAACCGCTGCCAGAGAAGGTGATTTTTGTCTGCTTCGATGAAGACACCACGCATCTTTATCAGCGGCTTTTGACTCAGCGCAGACAAGAGCTGGAGAGCTGAAGCGAAGGCGGCGCACCGTGAGTGCGCCGCGCTGCTCAGGCGGCTTTCGGCTGAGGTTTTCCTGAAAACAGGAAGCGCAGAAGAGGGATCCGCAGATGGATCTCGTAGAGTACGACGGCAATCCCCACCACAAACACCAGCCCGGTAAAGAAGCCCAGCGTGTTGGATGCGATATGCGGGGTGATGTATGCCCCGAAGAACAGCGTCAACGGGTGGTGCACCAGATAGATAAACAGTGAGGCATTGACGAAGTAGGTCACGCGGCTGGACTTAAAGTTCAGCAAACGGTGGCCGAGCGCGAACACTACGTTCACCATCCACAAGCCCAACAGCATGGTGATCACGCTTTCTGTTTCATACATCCAGGCGTCGCCACTCCCGTAGCGCTGGTTCAGCAGGTAGGCCGCAAACGCGATGGCCGCACCCACCGCGCACCACGGTGACGGGGTGGTAAACAGCGCTTTAAGCCTCGAATGAATAAAGGCCAGCGCGCCAATTAAAAAGAACGGAATGTAGAACAGCGACTGCATCACCACAAAATTGAACAGGCCGTCGCTCAGTATTGGTGGATAGACGATAAACAACGTGCGTCGCACTGCGGCATAGGCGATCCCCAGCAGTAAAAAGAGCACCGACAGTTTGCCCAGCGTGACGTTAGCGAAGAAAGAGTCTGCTGTCGTGCTGAGATGACGGCGCAGGCGGCTGAAAATCACCAGACTGACCGTGGTCAGCACCACCAGAACCAGCAGGAACCAGAGGTGAGACACCAGCTCCCAGACCAGCGTGTTGTACTTTTCATACAGCGAGAGATTCGGCCAGTTTTCCGCCTTGCCTTTAACGTATTGCAGCATAATGAACTGCGGCAGCGTCAGGAGCGGTATGGCGGTTAACATGGGAATACCTACGCGCTCCACGCGCACTTTCCACCAGCGCTTAAGCGGATAGCGTAAAAAAAGCATGTACGAGAAATAGCCGGAGATGACAAAAAACACCTGCATGCGGAAGGCGTGAATAAAGTCATTAAACAGCGTCAGCCACCAGGAGGGCATCTGGCTATTAACATGCCACGTGTGGCTGGAGTAAATCAGTGAAATATGAAAGGGGATCCCCAATAGCATCAGCCATGCCCGGATCGAGTCGAGGAAATATTCCCGTTGTATCGGTGTTGTGCTCATATAACGTTGCGCATTCTCAGACTTTTCGCCTTATCCCTAAGGCTCATAATGGTTACATTCGACGCCAACCCTACACCAAGACCGACACACTGTCTCCAGGATAAGCACGCAAAGTGAATAACGGGTTCTTTCATTTGCTTAATCCATGAGCCAGCAGCTGAACAAAGCAGTGATTATGTTGTCGGATTGCCTGAGTTTCCATTAAAATGGATCGGATCGATATAAGCACACAAAGGGGGAAGTGCTTACTTATTATGAAACATAAACCACAGATGATGAAAATGCGTTGGTTGGGTGTTGCGGTGGTGTTATCACTGTATACCTCATCGGCACTGGCCTTTAACATCGACGATGTCGCAAAACAGGCAAAATCGATGGCAGGCAAGAGCTACGAAGCGCCGAAAAGTAACCTGCCCTCCGTTTTCCGCGACATGAAGTATGCGGACTATCAGCAGATCCAGTTCAACCACGATAAAGCGTACTGGAACAACGTTAAAACCCCGTTCAAGCTTGAATTTTATCATCAGGGTATGTACTTCGACACGCCTGTTGCCATCAATGAAGTGACGGCGACCGCGGTACGTAAGATCAAGTACAGCCCGGATTACTTCAATTTTGGCAATGTGCAGCACGACAAAGATACGGTGAAAGACCTGGGCTTCGCAGGCTTCAAGGTGCTTTACCCGATCAACAGCAAAGATAAAAACGACGAAATCGTTAGCATGCTTGGCGCCAGCTACTTCCGCGTGATTGGCGCGGGGCAGGTGTACGGGCTTTCTGCGCGCGGTCTGGCTATTGATACCGCGCTGCCATCAGGTGAAGAGTTCCCGCGTTTCCGCGAGTTCTGGATTGAGCGTCCAAAACCAACGGACAAACGTCTGACTATTTATGCGCTGCTGGATTCCCCACGCGCAACCGGTGCCTATCGCTTTGTGATTATGCCAGGTCGTGACACGGTCGTTGACGTGCAGTCTAAGGTTTACCTGCGTGACAAAGTGGGCAAACTGGGCGTCGCTCCGCTGACCAGTATGTTCCTGTTTGGGCCGAACCAGCCGTCACCGGCAACCAACTTCCGTCCGGAACTGCATGACTCCAACGGTCTGTCTATTCATGCCGGTAACGGTGAGTGGATCTGGCGTCCGCTGAATAACCCGAAACATCTGGCGGTCAGCAGCTTTGCGATGGAAAACCCGCAGGGCTTTGGCCTGCTGCAACGTGGCCGTCAGTTCTCTCGCTTTGAAGATCTCGACGACCGCTATGACCTGCGTCCAAGCGCCTGGGTTACGCCGAAAGGCGACTGGGGTAAAGGCAAGGTAGAGCTGGTTGAAATTCCAACCAACGACGAAACCAACGACAACATCGTCGCATACTGGACGCCGGATCAGCTGCCGGAAGCCGGTAAAGAGATGAACTTCAAGTACACCATTACCTTCAGCCGCGACGAAGATAAGCTGCATGCGCCGGATAACGCGTATGTGACGCAGACTCGCCGCTCTACGGGTGACGTGAAGCAGTCTAACCTGATCCGTCAGCCTGACGGTACGGTAGCGTTTGTCGTGGACTTCACCGGCCAGGATATGAAGAAACTGTCTCCTGATACTGCGGTGTCGGCCCAGGCCAGCATCGGTGACAACGGTGAAATCGTAGAGAACACCGTGCGTTACAACCCGGTAACCAAAGGCTGGCGTCTGACCCTGCGCGTGAAAGTGAAAGATCCGAAACAGACCACTGAAATGCGTGCTGCGCTGGTCAGTGAAGATCAGCCGCTGAGTGAAACCTGGAGCTACCAGCTACCTGCCAATGAATAATACATCTGAATATATTGATGCCATGCCGCTGACGGATATCGAAAAAGCGGCGCTGCCTAAGAGCGACATCCGCGCGGTTCATACCGCGCTGGATGGCGAACATCGTCAGTTTTCCCGTGATGATGATACGCCGCTGGGGTCAGTCAAGGCGCGTCTGGAGCAGGCCTGGCCGGACTCGCTGGCAGAAGGGCAGTTGATTAAAGACGACGAAGGACGCGATCAGCTTCAGGCGATGCCGAAAGCGACGCGTTCCTCAATGTTCCCCGATCCATGGCGCACCAACCCGGTTGGCCGCTTCTGGGATCGCCTGCGCGGGCGTGACGTCACGCCGCGCTATCTGTCGCGCCTGACGAAAGAAGAGCAGGCCTCCGAACAGAAATGGCGTACCGTGGGGACAATTCGCCGTTATATCCTGCTGCTTCTGACGCTGGCGCAGACGGTTGTCGCGACCTGGTATATGAAAACCATTCTGCCTTACCAGGGCTGGGCGTTTATCAACCCGACGGACATGATGGGCCAGGATCTCTGGGTCTCCTTCATGCAACTGCTGCCGTATATCCTGCAGAGCGGCATCCTCCTGCTGTTCGCGGTCCTCTTCTGCTGGGTCTCGGCCGGTTTCTGGACCGCGCTGATGGGCTTCCTGCAACTGCTGATGGGACGGGACAAGTACAGCATTTCGGCGTCAACGGTCGGGGATGAACCCCTCAATCCCGAGCACCGTACCGCACTGATTATGCCTATCTGTAACGAAGACGTTGACCGCGTATTTGCGGGGCTGCGTGCAACCTGGGAGTCCGTAAAGGCAACCGGTAATGCGGCGCATTTCGACGTTTACATCCTGAGCGACAGTTACAACCCGGATATCTGCGTGGCAGAGCAAAAAGCCTGGATGGAGCTGATTGCGGAAGTGCAGGGCGAAGGGCAGATCTTCTACCGCCGCCGCCGCCGTCGCGTGAAGCGTAAAAGCGGCAACATCGATGACTTCTGCCGCCGCTGGGGTAACCAGTACAGCTACATGGTCGTGCTGGATGCTGACTCCGTCATGAGCGGTGACTGCCTGAGCGGTCTGGTACGTCTGATGGAAGCCAACCCGAATGCGGGGATCATTCAGTCTTCGCCAAAAGCATCCGGCATGGACACCCTGTACGCGCGCTGCCAGCAGTTCGCCACCCGTGTTTACGGCCCGCTGTTTACCGCAGGTCTGCACTTCTGGCAGTTGGGTGAGTCGCACTACTGGGGCCACAACGCCATTATCCGCGTGAAGCCGTTCATCGAACACTGTGCGCTGGCGCCGCTGCCGGGCGAGGGTTCGTTTGCCGGTTCGATTCTGTCGCATGACTTCGTGGAAGCGGCGCTGATGCGTCGTGCTGGCTGGGGCGTCTGGATTGCCTACGACCTGCCGGGATCGTACGAAGAGCTGCCGCCGAACCTGCTGGACGAGCTCAAGCGCGACCGCCGCTGGTGTCACGGTAACCTGATGAACTTCCGCCTGTTCCTCGTAAAAGGGATGCACCCGGTTCACCGTGCGGTGTTCCTGACGGGCGTGATGTCTTATCTCTCTGCTCCGCTGTGGTTTATGTTCCTCGCGCTCTCCACTGCGCTGCAGGTCGTCCATGCCCTGACGGAGCCGCAATACTTCCTGCAACCGCGCCAGCTGTTCCCGGTGTGGCCGCAGTGGCGTCCGGAGCTGGCGATTGCGCTCTTTGCTTCCACCATGGTGCTGCTGTTCCTGCCTAAGCTGCTCAGTATCATCCTGATCTGGTGCAAAGGCTCGAAAGAGTACGGCGGATTCTTCCGCGTAACCCTTTCGCTGCTGCTGGAAGTGCTGTTCTCCGTGCTGCTTGCGCCGGTGCGTATGCTGTTCCACACCGTGTTTGTGGTCAGCGCGTTCCTGGGCTGGGAAGTGGTCTGGAACTCACCGCAGCGTGATGACGACTCCACGCCGTGGAGTGAAGCCTTCATGCGCCACGGCTCTCAGTTGCTGCTGGGCCTGGTGTGGGCGGCCGGGATGGCCTGGCTGGATCTGCGCTTCCTGTTCTGGCTGGCGCCGATTGTCTTCTCGCTGATCCTGTCGCCGTTTGTGTCCGTGATCTCCAGCCGTTCAACGGTAGGGCTGCGTACCAAACGCTGGAAACTGTTCCTGATCCCGGAAGAGTATTCTCCGCCGCAGGTACTGGTGGATACCGATACCTATCTGGAGCAGAACCGTAACCGCACGCTGGACGATGGCTTTATGCACGCCGTGTTTAATCCGTCATTCAACGCTCTGGCGACGGCAATGGCCACCGCGCGCCACCGCGCAAGCCAGGTGCTGGAGATTGCCCGCGATCGTCACGTTGAGCAGGCGCTTAACGAGACCCCGGAAAAACTCAATCGCGACCGTCGTCTGGTGCTGCTGAGCGATCCGGTCACGATGGCAAGACTCCACTATCGCGTATGGTCCGCTCCGGAGAAGTACTCTTCGTGGGTGAACTACTACAAAGAGCTGAAGCTGAACCCGCTGGCGCTGAAGGCGAAGTAAGCGGTTAAGCAAGGCGGGTAAGCAAAGCGCCACCCGCCAGATAAAATACCGGCTGTGAGGCCGGTATTTTTTTAGAGGTTACTGATGAAAATAATCATCGTCGTCATGATGGCATGCCTGCTGAGCGGCTGCGGCAGCATCATCAGCCGCACCATTCCAGGTCAGGGCCATGGCAACCAGTACTACCCGGGCGTAAAATGGGATGTCCGTGATTCCGCATGGCGCTACCTGACGGTGCTCGATCTGCCGTTCTCGCTGATTTTCGACACGCTGTTGCTGCCCATCGATGCCAGCCACGGCCCGTACGAGTAGCGTAAATTAACGCTCGTCCCATTCATCGGCTGCGGTTTGACCTTCTTCCGTATCCAGCGGTGGCTCGAGCTGAAATTCGCCCTCATCCCACTCGTGCAGCGTATTCT
Source organism: Enterobacter cloacae complex sp. P12RS (assembly GCF_014895875.1). Taxonomy (NCBI): domain Bacteria; kingdom Pseudomonadati; phylum Pseudomonadota; class Gammaproteobacteria; order Enterobacterales; family Enterobacteriaceae; genus Enterobacter; species Enterobacter cloacae complex sp. P12RS. The sequence continues at coordinate 82,253 of NZ_JADBQO010000008.1, read as the reverse complement.
CCTCCAGCCATTCCTGGCGTAACTCGATTTCATCATAGTCGCCATCAAACACGGCCTGCGCACCTGCACCGCTCAGGACCGGCAAACATTCTCCTTCTTCGCCTTCATCGGCAAAGAATTCGGCCTGCCACATAATATCCCCATCCTGCAGAACATATTTTTGGATATTAAGTTGTTGCACGTCAGCATCTTCTTCCTCAACGCCGGGATTATCGGCAAGGAACTCTTCACGAGCGGCATCAATAGCTTCTTCCAGCGTGGCGTACATGGTCATTGGTGTCTCCCTGTTTTCCAGAAGGTTTCAGGGAAAGAATAGCTGAATATCAGATTCTGCAAGTATGAATGCGAAAATAAGCCGTCAGGCGTTCTTCTTATTCCGTCACCGGCCGTAACGCGCGGGATAAACTGAACCACGAGTAAATCGCGTTGAACAGCACCACGCCTGCCGTCACGATAAAGACGGCGCGAAAACCGAAGCTGGCGGAAATACCCGCCCCGAGAAGCGGCCCGGTGACGTTACCGATATCGCGAAACGACTGGTTATAGCTAAAGATACGCCCGGCAATCTGATTCGTGGAGTTGTAGACCAGCAGGGTCTGTACGGCGGGTAGCAACGCCCCGTCGGCGGCGCCCAGCAAAAAGCGAAGCACGCCCAGCTGCCACGGAGAGTGCACCATCGACATGGGGATAAGCAGCAGGACGGAAACGATCAGTGCGCAGATCAGGATCTTTTCCGGGCCGACCCGGTCACCCAATTTCCCCAGTCTCGGTGCGCTAACCAGCGCCGCCACGCCGGGCACGGAGGCAATCAGTCCGCTGATAAACGCAATATTGCTGACGTTACCCGCCAGGTCGCGAACGTATAGGGTGAGAATAGGAGCGATCGATCCGGTTGCCACCTGAATGATCAATGTCGTTACGAACAGGCTCAGCACCAGTCTGGGATTTTTAAGCGAGGTCAGCACGTCTCTGGCGTGAAGCATCTCTTTTTTGGCGACGGGCGTAAATTTTTCACGGATGCAGACCAGGGTGACGATAAAGCACAGGAACAACACGCTGGCGGTGATGAAAAAGACCGGGCGCAGGCCGTAGTTATCCGCCAGTAATCCCCCCGCCAGCGGCCCAAGCAAAGCGCCGCTCACGCCACCGGTTGACAGCGTGCCGAGCGCCCAGCCGCTCTTATGGCGAGGAATTTGCGTGGCGATCAGGGCGTTCGCGTTGGGAATAAATCCGCCCAATAAGCCCAGCAATGCGCGCAATATCAGGAACTGCCAGACGTTCTGCGCCACGCCCATCAGCGCCATGATTATCGCCATCCCCAGCGCCGAACGCAGCAGCATGATTTTACGTCCCTTGCGGTCGGCAAGTCCGCCCCAGAAGGGGGAGGCAATGGCGGAAAAGAGAAACGTGATGCTGAATACCAGGCCAGACCACATGTTGAGTGCGCTATGGCCCGTCACGCCCAGCTGTTCGACGTAGAGCGGCAGGAAAGGCATGACCAGGCTAAACGCCGCGCCGGTAAGAAAACAGCCAAGCCACGCAACCGTGAGGTTACGCTTCCAGTTTATGGGGGCATCTGAGGGTGTCATAACAATCCGCATAGTGAGGTGCAGAGCACCTGAGGCATGAAGTAATAAGCCTGCTAATTATGCGCCTGGGTTATGATTGCCGCAATGAGGGGGAGCTTTTAAAGCTAAAATAGCATGCGGCCCTGAGGGCCGCATGAGGATCAATAGCGGGAAGGCGTGCCTTCTGGCCGCGTTTTAAAGCGTCGATGCAGCCACATGTACTGCTCGGGTGCCAGCATGATGCACTTTTCCACAACGCCGTTCATCCAGCGCGCGGTGGTTTCCGCATCTTCCAGCGGCGGCGCGAGTTCCGGCTCAAGCATCATCAGTTCGTAGCCTGAGCCATCCGGCATACGGCGGGGAACAAAGGGAACGATGGCGGCTTTGGACATCCGCGCCAGCATCCAGGTGCCGGTCGTGGTAGCGGCCTCATCAACGGCGAAGAAGGGGACAAAGACGCTGGCCTGGGGGCCATAGTCGTGATCGGGGGCATACCAGACCACTTCACCGGCCTTCAGCGCGCGGATCATGCCCTTCAGATCCTTACGGTCGATCATGCTTTTGTTGGAGCGCATGCGGCCGTTGGTCTGGATGAGGTCGATAACCGGGTTGTCGTTAGGACGATAAACCCCGATGCCGGGCGCCTGCATGCCAAACATACGCGCCCCGATTTCGAGCGTCAGGAAATGGACGCCGATCAGCAGCACGCCGGTCTGATTGGCCTGAAGCGTATGCACCGGCTCCATGCCGGTGCCTGTAACCTTGCTCCAGCGGGCCATACGTTTGTCCGACCAGAACCACGCCATGCCGGTCTCCATTAGACCCATGCCGACGGATTCGAAATTCTTCGAGACCATATCATGGCGCTCTGCCTCGCTCATCTGCGGAAAGCACAGCTCAAGGTTACGATACGCGATGCGGGCGCGGCGCTTCATAAGCGTTTGCGCGAGTCGGCCTAATGATGTACCTAACCGGAAGATAACAGGGTAGGGAAGCTGTACCAGTAGCCATAAAAAGCCAATGCCAAGCCAGGTCATCCAATAGCGGGGGTGCAAAAGGGCGACGGTAAATTTTGGTAACTGGGTCATGTCTTTCCTGTGTTCAAACGTCCTGTTTCGCTATTGTCGCATTTTTTGAGACGTAGCCAAAATATCTGCCGTCGAAACCTGCACGACGACGGCAATTGTTAAGCCTGATTCATCAGGGTGTGTGAAATGTAGCGTAAATTGTGTGGATGTAAATTGGTTTTGTTTGCTATATGATGCCGACCGATTTTGATTCTCTCTGACGATTGCAGGACTTGTACACCATGCCAGTGTTACACAACCGCGTTTCGAATGAGATGTTAAAGGCGCGCATGTTGGCTGAAACCGAACCGCGCACAACCATCTCCTTCTACAAATACTTCACCATCGACGATCCGCAGGCGACCCGCGATGCGCTTTATCAGGCCTTCACGGCGCTGAACGTTTTCGGGCGCGTCTACCTTGCCCGCGAAGGCATTAACGCGCAGATCAGCCTGCCGGAAAGCAAAGTGAATGCGTTCCGCGACGCGCTTTATAGCTTCGATCCGGCCCTCAACGGCTTACGCCTGAACATTGCCCTGGATGACGATGGAAAATCGTTCTGGGTGCTGCGCATGAAGGTGCGTGAACGCATCGTGGCGGACGGTATTGACGATCCTGAGTTTAACCCGGCGGACGTCGGCGAATATCTGAAGGCCGCGGAAGTGAATGCGATGCTGGACGATCCGGATGCCGTGTTCATTGATATGCGTAACCACTACGAGTACGAAGTGGGGCATTTCGAAAACGCGATGGAGATTCCGGCCGATACCTTCCGCGAGCAGCTGCCTAAAGCGGTGGAGATGATGCAGGAGCATAAGGATAAAAAAATCGTTATGTACTGCACCGGCGGTATCCGCTGCGAGAAGGCCAGCGCGTGGATGAAGCACAATGGGTTCAACAAGGTCTGGCACATTGAAGGCGGTATTATTGAGTACGCCCGCCGCGCCCGTGAGCAGGGCTTACCGGTACGCTTTATCGGTAAAAACTTCGTCTTTGACGAGCGCATGGGCGAGCGCATTTCAGAAGATGTGATTGCCCAGTGCCACCAGTGCGGCGCGCCGTGCGATACCCACACCAACTGCAAAAACGACGGGTGTCATCTGCTGTTTATTCAGTGCCCGGCCTGTGCCAAGAAGTTTAACGGCTGCTGTAGCGAGCTGTGCAGCGAAGAGAGCGTCCTGCCGGAAGAAGAGCAGCGTCGTCGTCGCGCGGGGCGTGAAAACGGTAATAAGATTTTTAATAAATCACGCGGCCGTCTGAATACCAAACTGGGTATTCCTGACCCGGAATGATAATAATGCCCGGCACGGCGAAAGCCTGCCGGGCGAATCTATTACGACTTCTGCTGCACACCTTCAACGGAAATAACCAGCTCAACGTCCTGCGACGCCGGGCCTAAATCCGTTGTGATATTAAAATCTTTCAGGTGAATTTTACCCGCCGCTTCAAAACCTGCGCGTTTTCCGCCCCACGGATCGTCGCCCTGACCGATCAATTTCGCATCCAGAGTAACGGGTTTGGTTACGCCATTCAGCGTCAGATTCCCGGTAATAGCCAATTTATCACCGTCTTTCTTAACTTCTGTGGAGGTGAAGGTGGCCTGTGGGAATTTTGTGACGTTGAGGAACTCTGCGCTGCGCAGGTGTTTATCGCGCTCAGCATGGTTCGTGTCGACGCTGTTCGTATTAATGGTCACATTGACTTTATCTGCCGCAGGATTTTTCTCGTCAAAAGTAAATGTGCCGTCGAAATCTTTAAAGGTGCCGTACAGCCAGCTGTATCCCAGGTGCTGAATGCGGAAATTGACGAAAGCGTGCTGGCCCTCTTTATCAATTTTATAGTCAGCCGCTACGGCAGAACCGGTGGTGAATAACAGAGAACCGAGGGCAATACCCAGCAGGTGTTTTTTCATTTTATGCTCCAGAGTCAACTGACGAGCGGCCAAGCATGCGCTTAAGCGTATCGTCTTTATCAATAAAATGGTGTTTAAGGGCGGCGAGCCCGTGCAGTACGGACAGGATCACCACGCTCCAGGCAAGCCAGAGGTGAACGACCCCTGCCGTATCGGCCTGAGCCCCGGCATCGCTGAGCGTTGCCGGAACCTCGAACAGGCCAAAAACGCTAATCGGTTTGCCGTCTGCCGTTGAAATGAGATAGCCGCTGATCAGAATGGCGAAGAGCAGCGCGTAGAGCGCAATATGCGCGGCAACGGCGCTGACGCGGGTTATTTTTCCATATGTCTTTAGTGGCGCGGGCGGTGGGGAAATATGTCGCCAGATGGCGCGAAATACCAGCCCCAGCATCAGCAGAACCCCGATGCTTTTATGCAGCTCGGGTGCCTGATGATACCAGCCATCGTAATAGCTGAGCGTGACCATCCAGAGTCCAAGTCCGAACATACCATAGACGGCAATGGCAAATATCCAGTGCAAACTTATGGATATTATTCCGTAGCGCCGGGAGGAGTTACGCAATTGCATCAGAATGTCCATTTTCAAATTAACCGAAAGGTAAAAATGAACGGGAAGTCGCGATATTGCAACTGAAATAATTGACTATTGATTTTTATTTTATTTATTTCAGCGATTTTGAAAAGAAACGGCGAGATTAATTCAATGGCTTCGTGCAAGACGTATTTAGCAGAAAAAAAACCTTAAATAAACATAAAGTAACGTCAGTTAATGTCAATTGTCACTTTCAATAAAACACAATGTAAATAACATCAACGATAGCGAGCAGCGCCCACAATAAGATGTAGAGCATAAAGTGTTCGCGAATATTATTGATGAGGAAATCCACTATCCTGCGCATAACGCCCCACAATTGAGTACGAAGAAAACGGGCCCCGATACCGCCGGAGCCCGTGGCCGATTATCCGTTAAAACGCGAGAGTGAGAACGGCGTCAGATCAAACTGCGGCGTGATACCCTGGGCAAACTGCGCGGCGATTTCACCCAACACCGAAGCGAACTTAAAGCCGTGGCCACTCAGCCCGGTAATCAGCAGGGTGTTGTCATGTCCCGGCAGCGTATCAATGATAAAGTCTTCATCCGGCGTGTTGTCATAGGTGCAGGCCGCGCCATAAAGCAGGCCACCGACGCCCGGGAGAATATTGCGCAGGAACGAGAAGGCTTCTGAGCCGTCCTGCGGGCAGGCGCCAAACGGCTTGCGCTCCTCAGGTGAGGAGATGACCTGCCCGCCGTTGTGTTTTCCAATCTTGAGAGCGTCCTTCTCGGAAGGGAAACCGTAGAACTGATCGCCGTTGGGTAACTCGCCGGTAAAGGCCGGGAATTTATTTTGCGCGCTGTAACGCCCGTCAGACTGGAACCAGGAGAAGACCTTGCGTACCGGCTGGATCGGCAGGTCCGGGAGCAGGCGGGTAACCCAGGTTCCTGCGCTAATAAGCAGGCGGGAAGCCGAATATTCCCCGTCTACGGTTTTCACCGTAACGCCGTTTGCATCATGCGTGATGGCCTCTACGGGGCAATTGAACAGCTGCGCACAGCCCGCTTTGGCGGCAAGATCGACCCAGGTTTTGATCGCCGTTTCACAGTGCAGCACACCGGAGTTGGCTTCAAAGAGGCCGATATAATCCTCCGGGACAGTAATTTCAGGCCAGCGCGAGGTAATGGCCGCCGCGTCCAGCTTCTCAACGTCAAGATTAAAGGCTTTCGCGCTGCGTTCGACGTTGGCGAGAAATTCTGAACGGGCCGGACCGAGGTTGATGATCCCTGTGCGTTCGAAAATGCGCTCTTCAGTCTGTTTCGCCAGCTCGTCCCACAGCGTCTGGGCGCGAAGCACCAGCGGAACGTAGCGCTCCCCCTCGCCATAGGCATGGCGAATGAGACGGGTGTCGCCATGATGGCTACCTTCGCTATGCGGCGGCAGGTGGGCGTCAATCATCAGGACGTTTAGCCCTGCCTGCGTTGCGTAATAACCGGCGGCCGATCCAACGGAGCCGCTACCAATAATGATTAAGTCGTATCTCATATGCATCTCGTAAACTTACGGTTTGTTAGCAGAGTAATTAACAACGCGGGCGTAAACAAGCGGGAAATAAATAAGGCACCGCGAGGGTGCCTGTTGAGTGAAAAGTGGGCATAAGGTTAGTGCCGTTTATACTCATTTTCCTGATAGTCGCCAGATTCTATTTTTGCAATGCCTGCCTCTAAAATAGAAATAAACTGACGGGCGACGTCTGTTGTTAGCCACAGCGTCTGTCCCACTTCCGCTTCGTCACGGTTGAGTTGATTTGGGGTCTGGTAGTGCAAACGCAGCATCAGTGCATCGTAGCTATCTACGGTACTGATATCCCAGCCTACAAGCGGATGGGTCTGGATGACTTCGTTATTCTTTTCCATTATAACCCCCTTAATGCGTGTTAGAAGACAACGGCTCTGAGGTTCAATGCATGTTTTTCTGAAAGCTTCTTCAGTATACCAAGTAATAAGGGTTCCAAAGGGAAAAATAAACAGGTAGCAACACATTTTTCTGCTTTTTAGGATTGTTCGAACAATAAAACACCATCTCGTTCACGATTTTTTAAGAACACGCTGAATTAATTTGAACTTTCGAAATTACAGGCAAAAAAAAGCCGGGGCGACCCGGCAAAAAACACAATGAGGGAGCAGTGTTAATCGGTTATGAACCAGTCGTCTGCGCTTTCCCACGTTTCCTGCAGGATTTCGCTGATGCGATCTTTATCTTCTTTTGCGGCACCCATGACGGAGAGGTTGTTCGCTGCGGCGTAACGCACCGTTACGGCGCCCGCGTTGTCGGGAAAGGTGTTGTTAATACGACGGGATAATTCGCCTGCCAGAGCGTCAAGCGCGCCGGCAGGCAGAACGGTAGTTTTGGCTATGGTGACTTCAATACGCATAAATGCCCCCTGTGTAATATACTGTTTATTTATACAGGCATATTATCGGTTTGACAACAAGGGGCGTTGATTTTTTAGCGTTTTACCGTCCAGCTTACGGTTTCACCTGCCAGGAAGGGGATCAGCGTGTCATCCGTCAGCGCGATAGACTCCTCAACCTGGCTCGCTTTGCGCTCCAGCTCAATGAAGGTGTCATTGACCGGCAGGCCGTAGAAGCGCGGGCCGTTGAGGGAGCAGAACGCTTCGAAATGTTCCAGCGCGTTCATCTCTTCAAATACGGTTGCGTAGCTGGCAAGCGCCGTTGGGGCGTTGAAACAGCCCGCGCAGCCGCAGCTTGCCTCTTTGCGATGGCGGGCGTGAGGCGCGGAGTCCGTGCCCAGGAACGCACGCGTGAATCCGCTGGCGACCAGCTCGCGCAGCGCCTGCTGGTGAACGTTGCGCTTGAGGATCGGCAGGCAGTAAAGGTGAGGGCGCACTCCGCCCACCAGCATATGGTTACGGTTAAACATCAGATGCTGTGGGGTGATGGTCGCAGCGATCAGCTCGTTACCGTCGCGAACATACTCTGCCGCGTCTTTGGTGGTGATATGCTCAAAGACCACCTTAAGCGCCGGCAGGCGCTGGCGCAGGGGCTCCATCACGGTTTCGATAAAACGGGCTTCACGGTCGAAGATGTCAATCTCCGCATGCGTTACTTCACCGTGTACCAGCAGCGGCATGCCCAGTTTCTGCATGCGCTCCAGCACCGGCATGATGGCATCAATACTGGTGACGCCGTGGCTGGAGTTGGTGGTGGCGTTCGCCGGGTAGAGTTTCGCCGCCGTAAATACGCCTTCGTTAAACCCGCGTTCCACTTCGTTCGGATCCAGTGAATCGGTCAGGTAGCAGGTCATCAACGGGGTGAAATCATGTCCCGCCGGAACGGCATCCAGAATGCGCTGACGGTAGGCAATGGCGGCATCGACGGTGGTGACTGGGGGAACCAGGTTTGGCATGACAATCGCGCGGCCATAAATTTCACTGGTATAGGGCACGACGGTTTTCAGCATATCGCCATCGCGCAGATGGATATGCCAGTCGTCTGGGCGGCGGATTTTAAGAACCTGGGGTTGTGCAGTCATGGAAGCTCCGGCTTGTCAGGAATCAGTCATAAGGATGGCTGTTTTTGCCGGACACAAATCATAAGCGGAAACGTTTTCGTTTGCACACTTTTCCGTAAAAAAAAGGGCGCCGCAGCGCCCTTCAGGTTAATCGGTGAAAGGAATAACGATCTCTCCCGGTTTCACCTCTATCCCTTTTGCGTATTTCTTCGCAAGGGCTTCACCCTTGCTGTTGTCTTCGCTTAAGACGTACGCCGGCTGCTGGTTAAAGTAGTTTCGCAGCGACTGGTTCAGATAGGGCATCAGGGTTTGCAGTACCGGCGCCATTTTGTCCGGCGAAACCTGCGCATCGACCACTTCCATCTCCTGCAGGAATATCGCCCCTTTCTCTTTGTTGAAAACGGGGAGCGCCTTCAGCTTGAGCTTTATGTTGGCTTTCTGATTGCCAAAAAGGGACGTCATATCAAGCGCGGCATCGCCTGCGAGAGTGACTTTATTCGGCTCTTCGCGACCAATCTGGCTGGTGAGATTGGTGAGCACGATGTGGGCATCGGCCAGCCCTGGCACGCCAATGTCTTTAGAGAAATTGTTATGTTTTTCCAGCGCCTGATTAATTTCCTGCTCACTGACGGTATATTGCGTAAGCTGGTTACAGCCCACCAGCAGACCGCTGACAACGAATGCCGCGGCTAAGACAATTTTCTTCATAGTGCTCCTCAACGAAAAATCGGCGCTTCTGTCCTGTTACGCCAGTATGTCAGCGTGAATGGGCAGAAACCAGCAGAAAAAACTGAGAAGTGGGGCGGGAGAGGCTTCCGCCCGAGGGAAAGGCTACGCGCCAGGCTCCAGCATGCCGCTCGCGCTGCGCTTCTGGCTGAACTGCCACCACAGGGCGAGAAGCGTCATGATGCCTACCACGCCGAGCATCATCCAGGGGAGTTCCGGCTGGTTCAGCGCTTTGCCTGCATCGAACAGCCAGCCGCCGCCGGCGTAACCCAGCGCACCGCCAAAGGCCAGACCCAGGCGGCTGAAGCCCATATAACTGCCGCGCGCACGCGCATCCGCAAGCGAGGCGCTCAGCGTTTCGCGGGCGGGCTCGGCGATGATGGAGCCGATATAGAAGGTGCAGATCAGCGTAAAAAGCTGCTGAAGCGTGTTTACCAGACCGATCGGCATCATGCTCAGCGTCATCAGAAACAGCCCTGCCATCAGACGATGCTCCAGGCGAAAACGCCGTTCACTCCAGCGGGCAATCGGGTAGAGCAGCGTTAATGACAGACAGGCTTCAATGGCGTACATCCATTTTACGGCAGCAGGCGTGCCCGCAATATCGTTCACCATGATTGGCAACATCAGCATCACCTGTACGGCGAGCATGTAATAGCCGGTCAGGGTCAACACGTAGGTGACAAAACGCCTGTCGCGCAGGACGCGTCCTAGCCCCTCCCGCACCGGGGCTTTTACCGTCGACAGCTTCCAGGCCGGAAGGTAGAGGCCGTTAAACAGGGCGCACAGAATAAACAGCACCGCCCCGGCCGCGCAAACCAGACGGAAATCGTACTGCAGCAGCCAGCTGCCCAGCAGGGCGCCAACAACCGCCCCGGCGCTGTCCTGCATCATCAGAATGGAGAAGAAACGGCCGCGGTGCTGAGGACGAATCAGCTTGACCACCAGCGCGGTGCGTGGCGGGTCAAACAGGGTGCCCCCGATGCCGGAGAGAAAGCAGGAGAACCACAGCAGCCAGGGCTCGTGGGCGATCGCCATCGTGGCAAAGCCTGCCGCGCGGAGCAGCATTCCGGTCACGATCATCGGTTTAGCGCCAAAGCGGTCAGCGATCGCCCCGCCAAAGACGCCCAGACCCTGCTGGACAAACTGACGTAGCCCCAGGGCAATCCCAACCATTAATGCCGCCCAGCCCATTTGATCGACAAAGCGGATCGAGATGAGGGGGAACACGACAAAAAAGCCGAGCACGACCAGCATGTTATCGACGAGCAGGAAATATTTACCCAGGCTCCTGGCCTGTGATACGCGGGACATTTTCCCTCCAGGGAAAATAAGAAGGTGAGCACGCTAACATTCTGCGGTGTCGCCGCGTTTTTTCCCACCCCCGGGCGCGACAATATTTTTTTATCAAAACGGTGCTTTGATAGAGAGTTCTCATCGAAAAATGTGAAAAGAGGTCAAAATGGTATGTCACTGTTTTCACAGACGGCACGGGCGCAGGTATAGTAAAGCTAATGGGTAAGCTGAAGTGACGGGAAGGAGTGGTATTGATGTTTGGCTATCGCAGTAATGTGCCAAAAGTGCGTCTGACAACGGACAGGCTGGTCGTTCGTCTTGTGCATGAGCGTGATGCCTGGCGTCTGGCGGATTATTACGCCGAGAATCGCCAGTTTTTAAAACCCTGGGAACCCGTTCGGGATGAGAGCCATTGTTACCCCTCCGGCTGGCAGGCACGCCTCAGCATGATCGCTGAATTTCATAAGCAGGGCAGCGCGTTTTATTTCGCGCTGCTGGATCCAGAAGAGAAAGAGATTATCGGGATCGCCAATTTTTCAAACGTGGTGCGGGGATCGTTTCACGCCTGCTACCTTGGCTATTCCATCGGCCAGAAATGGCAGGGGCAGGGGCTGATGTACGAGGCGTTAACGGTAGCCATCCGCTATATGCAACGCACGCAGCATATCCATCGCATTATGGCGAACTACATGCCGCATAATCAGCGCAGCGGGAATTTGCTGGCGCGTTTAGGGTTTGAGAAAGAGGGTTATGCCAAAGACTATCTGCTGATAGACGGAGAGTGGCGCGACCACGTTCTGACGGCATTAACCACCCGTGACTGGACCGCAGGTCGTTAAGGAGAAAAGATGAAGTATCAGCTAAACGGTACGGAAGCGCGCGTGATTGGGTGCTTACTCGAAAAACAGGTCACCACGCCGGAGCAGTATCCGCTCTCTGTTAACGCCGTGACCATGGCCTGCAACCAGAAGACCAACCGCGAGCCGGTGATGAATCTCAGCGAGCATGAGGTTCAGGACGTGCTGGATGCGCTGGTGAAGCGCCACTATTTGCGCACCGTCAGCGGCTTCGGCAACCGCGTGACCAAATACGAGCAGCGCTTCTGTAACTCCGTATTTGGCGATCTGAAGCTGAACAGCGCGGAAGTGGCGGTTATTACCACGCTGCTGCTGCGCGGGGCGCAAACGCCGGGGGAACTGCGAACGCGCGCTTCCCGAATGCATGAGTTCAGCGACATGCAGGAAGTCGAGCAGACCCTGGAAGGGCTGGCCGCGCGTGAGGATGGCCCTTTCGTGGTGCGCCTGGCGCGCGAGCCGGGTAAACGTGAGAGCCGCTACATGCATCTCTTCAGCGGCGACGTTGACGCCGCAAGCGTGGCGACGGAATCGAGCCCTGCAACCCGTGACGACCTTGCCGCGCGCGTAGAGGCGCTGGAAGACGAGGTGGCCGGGCTGAAACAGCGTCTGGATGCACTGCTGGCACATTTGGGAGACTAACGGTGAAAAAATTACGCATTGGCGTGGTGGGGCTGGGCGGTATTGCGCAGAAAGCCTGGCTGCCCGTATTGGGCGCTGCGTCAGACTGGACGCTGCAAGGGGCATGGTCACCCACCCGAGAAAAGGCAGAACGTATCTGTGAAACCTGGCGTATCCCGTATGCGGCATCGCTCCAGGATCTGGCCCGCGAGTGCGATGCGGTCTTTGTGCATACCTCAACGGCAACCCACTATCAGGTGGTGAGCGAGTTGCTCAATGCGGGGGTTCACGTCTGCGTGGATAAACCGCTGGCGGAAAATGTTCAGGACGCTGAACGGCTGATTGAGCTGGCGGCACGTAAAAAACTGACGCTGATGGTCGGTTTCAACCGCCGCTTCGCGCCGCTTTACCAGCAGCTGAAGGCGCAGTCCGGCAATATGGCCTCGCTGCGCATGGATAAGCACCGCACCGACAGCGTGGGACCAAACGATCTGCGCTTTACCCTTCTCGATGACTACCTCCACGTGGTGGACACCGCGCTGTGGCTGACTAACGGCGAAGCGCTGCTGAAAAGCGGCACTCTTGTCACCAACGAACAGGGGCAGATGGTCTATGCGGAACACCATTTTGCCGTTGAGCATCTTCAGGTCACCACCAGCATGCACCGCCGCGCGGGCAGCCAGCGGGAATCCGTGCAGGCGGTAACCGACGGCGCGCTGTACGACGTTACCGACATGCGTGAATGGCGGGAAGAGAAGGGCGGCGGCGTGGTGATGCAGCCGGTCCCCGGCTGGCAAAGCACTCTGGAGCAACGAGGTTTCGCTGGATGTGCCCGCCACTTTATCACCTGCGTGCAAAATCAGACGGTTCCTGAAACGTCCGGCGAGCAAGCCATTCTGGCTCAGCGCATTGTGGAACGGCTCTGGCGCGAGGCCATGAGTGAATAACTCGCTGTAACATCTGCGGATAGTAATTCGTTGAAATCGGGTTAGACTAAGCGCCGCTTGTTGGCTTTGCCGGGTGGCGCTTGTGCGTTCCCGGTCTATAAATCCGTATGGTTCTGGAAATTCACGTTAATGAACTTATTAAAATCGCTGGCGGCCGTCAGCTCGATGACCATGTTCTCTCGCGTTCTCGGTTTTGCGCGCGATGCCATTGTGGCAAGGGTCTTTGGTGCAGGGATGGCAACGGACGCCTTTTTCGTGGCGTTCAAGCTGCCGAACCTGCTGCGTCGCATTTTTGCTGAAGGGGCGTTCTCCCAGGCGTTTGTGCCCATTCTGGCGGAATATAAAAGCAAGCAGGGTGAAGACGCGACGCGCGTGTTTGTCTCTTATGTCTCCGGGTTGCTGACGCTGGCGCTGGCCGTGGTGACGGTAGTCGGTATGCTGGCCGCGCCCTGGGTCATTATGGTGACCGCGCCCGGCTTTGCCGACACGGCGGATAAATTTGCTCTGACCTCGCAGCTTCTGCGCATTACCTTCCCCTATATTCTGCTGATCTCGCTGGCCTCGCTGGTGGGGGCGATCCTGAACACCTGGAACCGCTTCTCCGTTCCGGCGTTTGCGCCGACGTTTCTCAACGTCAGCATGATCGGTTTTGCGCTGTTCGCCGCGCCGCACTTCAACCCGCCGGTGCTGGCCCTGGCCTGGGCGGTCACCGTGGGCGGCGTGCTGCAGTTGGCTTATCAACTGCCGCATCTGAAGAAAATCGGCATGCTGGTGCTGCCGCGTATCAACCTAAAAGATGCCGGGGCGATGCGCGTTATCAAGCAGATGGGGCCCGCCATTCTTGGCGTCTCCGTCAGCCAGATCTCGCTGATTATCAACACCATTTTTGCCTCTTTCCTGGTGTCGGGTTCCGTCTCGTGGATGTACTACGCTGACCGCCTGATGGAGTTCCCGTCCGGCGTGCTGGGCGTGGCGCTGGGGACCATCCTGCTGCCGTCGCTGTCGAAAAGCTTTGCCAGCGGCAACCATGACGAATACTGCCGCCTGATGGACTGGGGCCTGCGTCTCTGCTTCCTGCTGGCCCTGCCAAGCGCGGTAGCGCTGGGGATCCTCGCCAAACCGCTGACGGTGTCGCTGTTCCAGTACGGGAAATTCACCGCGTTTGACGCCGCGATGACCCAGCGCGCGCTGGTCGCTTACTCGGTGGGACTGATGGGGCTGATCGTGGTGAAAGTGCTGGCGCCGGGCTTTTACTCGCGTCAGGACATCAAAACGCCGGTGAAAATTGCCATTGTAACGCTGATTATGACGCAGCTGATGAACCTTGCATTTATCGGCCCGCTGAAGCATGCCGGCCTGTCGCTGTCTATTGGTCTGGCGGCCTGTCTGAATGCCGGGCTGCTTTACTGGCAGCTGCGCAAGCAGGATATCTTTACGCCGCAGCCGGGTTGGGCAAGTTTCCTCGTGCGTTTGGTAGTGGCGGTGCTGGTGATGTCTGCGGCACTCATCGGGATGATGTACGTCATGCCGGAGTGGTCTCTGGGCACGATGCCTTATCGTCTGATGCGGCTGATGGCCGTGGTGGGCGTTGGGGTGGTAGCGTATTTTGCCACGCTCGCCGTGCTGGGCTTCAAAGTGAAAGAGTTTACCCGCCGGACGGCATAAACGCCAAAAGGGGAGTTCACCTCAGGGTGCTCCCCACTACAAGATTTGTCGCTTACGCGTCAAATCGAAATCTTTTTTACACCCGCAATACGTGCCGTCGCCGTCTGACCATCCGCGCCGTACAGTCCGGTTTCTTTATGTGGCTTCAGCACCTCAAGCGCCTGCTGATTACGCTCTATCTGGCCTTCAAGCAGCCAGCCGTTATGCTGGTTGAGATCGCGCAGATGCTGGGTTTTTTCAGTAATGGTCTGCCAGCGCTCGGCAATATCGTCATTGGCGCTGCGCTTCGAGTCCTGCTCGGCGCGGCGCTGCTGCTCCAGATAATCCAGCGTGGCCAGCAGCGAACTCTTATCTTCAGTAATACGCTGCAGCGCGCTGCCGTTAATGTGACCGGAAGAGAGATGCTGTTGTTCAGCATCCATTACCGTTTTCAGGTCGTTCAGGACAACCGTCATTTGATCCAGTATTTCTGACAGTCGACTCATACGGTTAGTTACTCTGTAAGAAACTCTGTGCTTCCTGAATCAGGGCATCAGCGATTTTGCTGGTGTCCATTTTCAGCTCACCGTTGCGAATAGCCGTTTTCAGCGCTTCAACACGTTCCATATTGATATCGCTGCTGCCTGGCTGCATCAGTTTTGCCTGGGCATCGCTCAGGGTCACGCTGGTGCTGTTAGACGTTGACGGTTTTTCCAGACGCGTTTTCTGAGGGGTAGCGTCGTTCGTTTCGCGAGGCTGTACAGCGCTTACCGGCTTCAGGGCTGATGTACGATCAATGCTCATAGTGTTGTCCTCATCGAGGGTTCGCGGCGTTTGCGCCTGACATCATCATTAGTGGAATATTTATCGGCACGCGCCGCGAAATCTTTAAAAAGATTATAGGTTAATCAGAATATTCCCATCAGAATCGACGGTTCCGCTCACCACCTGGCCTGAGGACATTCTGACGCGGGCGTTTTGCGCTACCGCGGCATTGTTCAACGCTTTCCCTTCACTGTTGATGCTAAAGCCGTCTCCGTTGGCAACGACCATCACCTGCTGTCCCGCTTTGACACGCCACGCCTGGCGCAGCATGGAGAGCTGAATCGGCTGGCCCGGCGCGACATCGCGCAGGCTGACGGCGTCCTGTGCCTGGTTAATGTCCAGCATTGTCCGCGGCGGGAGCTGATCCAGACGCCCGCGCTTTAACGTCACGCTGTTTGCCTGCAGCGCGCTGCCACGCACAATGGGGACGGCGGCGACAACATAATTGCCCGTCGCCTGAACTGCAACCTGTAAATAGCGTTTTTCGTTGGCGCAGCGTGCCAGGACGTTCACATTGCCCCACAGCTTCGTGGTCCCCGTCACGCTGAATGACGGTTGCTCGCAGGTCGGATACAGATTCGGCGGCGTGCGGATGGTCACGTTAACGTCATCGCTAAAGCCCGCCAGCTTCTGGGCAAAAAAATTCGTCAGCGCATCCTGTAAATCCCCGGCATTCACCAGAGGGCTAAACAGCAAGAAGGTTGCCATCAGGCCACGTTTTAACGTTTGCATCGCAAGTTCCACCGTTTCCAGAGTTGGATGAATTCTACCTGCAGTGGTTTTGCATCAACGGAATAAATAGCGACGCATTTTGTGCTTATTCCGTCGATAGGGGAGACCGGGTGAGATTTAAGCTGTGAACTGAAATTTTGCCATCAGCGGAGGAGACATGCTCGATAAACTCGACGCCGCGTTACGTTTTCAGCAGGAAGCGCTCAATTTACGCGCCCAGCGGCAGGAGATTTTAGCCGCCAACATCGCTAACGCCGATACGCCCGGGTATCAGGCGCGCGATATTGATTTTTCCAGTGAGCTCAAAAAGGTGATGGAGCGTGGACGTGCCGAAGGAACGGGTGTTGCACTCGCCATGACATCCTCTCGCCATATTCCCGCTCAGGCGATGACCGCGCCAGCGACCGATTTACTTTATCGCATCCCTGACCAGCCTTCACTCGACGGTAACACCGTGGATATGGACCGGGAGCGTACGCAGTTTGCCGATAACAGCCTGAAATACCAGACGGGCCTGACCGTACTCGGCGGACAAATCAAAGGCATGATGAACGTCCTGCAGGGGGGCAACTGATAAATGGCCTTGCTGAATATTTTTGATATCGCCGGCTCGGCGTTAACCGCCCAGTCCAAACGTCTGAACGTGGCCGCCAGTAACCTGGCGAACGCCGACAGCGTGACCGGACCTGACGGACAGCCTTATCGTGCCAAACAGGTTGTGTTTCAGGTCGACGCTGCGCCAGGCGCGGCTACGGGCGGCGTGAAGGTGTCTGACGTGGTTGAGAGCCAGGCGCCGGACAAGCTGGTGTATGAGCCAGGTAACCCGCTCGCGGACGCTAACGGATACGTGAAGATGCCAAACGTGGATGTGGTAGGCGAGATGGTGAACTCCATGTCGGCGTCCCGTAGCTACCAGGCGAACGTCGAAGTGCTTAATACCGTGAAGAGCATGATGCTCAAAACACTCACTCTCGGCCAGTAAAGGAGACATGCATGTCCATCGCCGTAAATGTGAATGATCCGACGAACACGGGTGTTAACAACACCAAAAGTTCGACAAGCTCCAGCTCCCTGACGGGAAGCAATGCCTCCGATTTGCAGAGCAGTTTTCTGACGCTGCTGGTGGCGCAGCTTAAGAACCAGGATCCGACTAACCCAATGCAGAACAACGAACTGACCACGCAGCTTGCGCAGATCAGTACCGTGAGCGGCATTGAGAAACTGAACACCACCCTCGGTTCCGTCTCCGGTCAGATTAACAGCGCTCAGTCCCTGCAGGCGGCAAGCCTGATTGGTCACGGCGTAATGATCCCGGGGACCACGATCCTGGCGGGCACCAGCACCACCGACGGTACATCGACCACCACCACTACGCCGTTCGGCGTTGAATTGCAGCAGGCGGCTGACAAAGTGACGGCGACGATCACCGACTCAACCGGCGCCGTGGTTCGCACCATCGACATCGGCGAGCTGAAAGCGGGCGTTCACACCTTTACCTGGGACGGCAGCCTGACCGACGGCACGAAAGCACCAAATGGCTCCTACAAAGTTGCGATTAGCGCCAGCAACGGGACGACCCAACTGGTGGCGCAGCCGCTGCAGTTCGCGCTGGTTCAGGGCGTGATTAAAGGGGGCGACGGCAACAAACTGGATTTGGGTACCTCTGGTACCACCACACTCGACGAAGTTCGGCAGATTATCTAAGCCTTAACACTTATCAGGAGTAAGTCATGGCCTTTTCTCAAGCGGTCAGCGGCCTGAATGCTGCGGCCACCAACCTGGACGTCATTGGCAACAACATCGCCAACTCCGCGACCTATGGTTTCAAATCCGGTTCTGCGTCTTTTGCAGATATGTTTGCCGGTTCCAAAGTGGGTCTGGGCGTAAAAGTTGCGGGCATCACTCAGGACTTTACCGACGGTACCACCACCAACACCGGTCGTGGCCTGGACGTTGCCATCAGCCAGAACGGTTTCTTCCGTATGGTCGATGCAAACGGCTCGGTGTTCTACAGCCGTAACGGCCAGTTCAAGCTGGACGAAAACCGTAACCTGGTGAACATGCAGGGGATGCAATTAACGGGGTATCCGGTTGCCGGAACACCATCAACGGTTCAGACCGGTGCGAATCCACAGGCGATTAATATCCCGACCACGCTGATGGCCGCGAAGTCCACCACCACGGCTTCCCAGCAGATTAACCTCAACTCCACCGATGCCGCACCAACCGCCGCCTTCGATCCGGCCAACCCGGATACCTACAACAAAAAAGGTACGGTAACCGTCTTTGATAGCCAGGGTAATGCGCACAACATGAACCTGTTTTACGTCAAAGATGCGACCCCGGCGAACTCCTGGAAAGTGTATGCCCAGGACGGCAGCGTGGCAGGCAGCGCGGCGGCAGTGGCCACGACCTTGACCTTCGATAATAACGGTACGTTGATCGGGGGTGGAAACATCAACATCACTACCGCGACTATCCCAGGTGCGGACCCGGCGACCTTCGCGATGAGTTTTGCTAACTCCATGCAGCAGAACACCGGTGCGAACAATATCGTGGCGACCAACCAGAACGGCTTCAAGCCGGGCGATCTGGTCAGCTATCAGATTAACGATGACGGCACCGTCGTCGGGAACTACTCCAACGAGCAGACTCAGGTGCTGGGCCAGATCGTGCTGGCAAACTTCGCCAACAACGAAGGTCTGAAGTCCGAAGGGGATAACGTCTGGTCTGCCACGCAGTCTTCCGGTGTTGCCCTGCTGGGCACCGCGGGCTCCGGTAACTTCGGCACGCTGACCAACGGCGCGCTGGAAGCCTCTAACGTGGACCTGAGTAAAGAACTGGTGAACATGATTGTCGCGCAGCGTAACTATCAGTCGAATGCGCAGACTATCAAGACCCAGGATCAGATCCTCAACACGCTGGTTAACCTGCGTTAAGCGGCTAACAGGAAAGCGCAATGGATCACGCAATATATACCGCGATGGGCGCGGCAAGTCAGACGCTCAGCCAGCAGGCCGTTACCGCCAGCAACCTGGCAAACGCCTCTACGCCGGGCTTTCGCGCGCAGCTGAATGCGCTGCGCGCGGTGCCGGTGGAAGGGCTCTCCCTGCCGACCCGTACGCTGGTGGCGGCATCCACCCCGGGCGCAGACATGACGCCAGGGCAGATGGATTACACCTCACGCCCGCTGGACGTTGCTCTGCAGCAGGACGGCTGGCTGGCGGTGCAAACGGCGGACGGTGGCGAAGGCTATACCCGTAACGGGAATATCCAGGTCAGCGCGACCGGCCAGCTGACGATTCAGGGGCATCCGGTGATGGGTGAAGCGGGCCCGCTGACCGTGCCGGAAGGCTCTGAGCTGACCATCGCCGCGGACGGCACCATCTCGGCGCTGAACCCGGGCGATCCGGCCAACACCGTTGCCCCCGTCGGGCGTCTGAAGCTGGTCAAAGCGGAAGGCAAAGAGGTGCAGCGCGGCGACGACGGCATGTTCCGTCTGACCCAGGCAGCTCAGGCTACCCGTGGTGCCACATTACAGGCCGATCCGAGCATCCGCGTGATGTCCGGCGTTCTGGAAGGCAGCAACGTTAAGCCGGTAGCTGCCATGAGCGACATGATCGCCAGCGCCCGTCGTTTTGAAATGCAGATGAAAATTATCAGCAGCGTGGACGAAAACGCGGGCAAGGCTAACCAACTTCTGTCGATGAGTTAACAGGACTCTTTATGATCAGTTCTTTATGGATCGCGAAAACTGGCCTGGACGCGCAGCAAACCAACATGGATGTGATTGCCAACAACCTGGCAAACGTGAGCACCAATGGTTTCAAGCGTCAGCGCGCCGTTTTCGAAGATTTGCTTTATCAAACCATCCGCCAGCCGGGCGCGCAGTCTTCTGAACAGACGACGCTGCCGTCAGGCCTGCAGATCGGTACCGGCGTTCGCCCGGTGGCGACCGAGCGTCTGCACAGCCAGGGCAACCTGTCTCAGACCAACAACAGCAAAGACGTGGCGATCAAAGGCCAGGGCTTCTTCCAGGTGCAGCTGCCTGACGGGACCTCTGCCTACACCCGTGACGGTTCCTTCCAGGTCGATCAGAACGGTCAGCTGGTGACGGCGGGCGGTTTCCAGGTTCAGCCTGCGATCACCATTCCGGCGAACGCCCTGAGCATTACCATCGGCCGCGACGGCATCGTGAGCGTGACCCAGCAGGGGCAGGCCGCGCCGGTCCAGGTCGGACAGCTCAACCTGACCACCTTCATGAACGATACCGGTCTGGAAAGCATTGGTGAGAACCTCTACACCGAAACGCAATCCTCCGGTACGCCAAATGAAAGTACGCCAGGCCTGAACGGTGCCGGTCTGCTGTACCAGGGGTATGTCGAAACCTCCAACGTGAACGTGGCGGAAGAGCTGGTGAATATGATCCAGGTCCAGCGCGCGTATGAAATTAACAGTAAAGCAGTCTCGACAACCGATCAGATGCTGCAGAAACTGACGCAACTCTAAGGTGTAGCCCGGTGCGGTAAACCCCGCACCGGCTCCCTGTTTTCGAAGATGAAGGCAATGCAAAAAAACGCGGCGTTTCGTTATCCGATACTGACTGTTCTGGCCGTCACCCTCAGCGGGTGCGCTTTGATCCCGTCTAAACCATTGGTCCAGGGTGCGACGACTGCCCAACCCGTTCCTGGCCCTGCGCCAGTTGTAAACGGCTCCATTTTCCAGACCGCGCAGCCGATTAACTACGGCTATCAGCCGCTGTTTGAAGATCGCCGCCCGCGTAATGTCGGCGATACATTGACCATTGTGCTGCAGGAAAACGTCAGCGCGAGCAAGAGCTCGTCGGCGAACGCCAGCCGCGATGGCAAAACCAATTTTGGCTTTGACACCGTTCCACGCTATCTGCAGGGCCTGTTCGGCAATGCCCGTGCGGATGTTGAGGCCTCCGGCGGCAACACCTTTAACGGTAAAGGTGGCGCGAACGCCAGCAACACCTTCAGCGGTACGCTGACGGTCACGGTTGACCAGGTGCTGGTTAACGGCAATTTACACGTCGTGGGTGAAAAACAGATCGCCATTAACCAGGGCACTGAATTCATTCGCTTCTCGGGCGTGGTGAATCCACGCACCATCAGCGGCACCAACACCGTTCCGTCCACCCAGGTGGCGGATGCGCGCATTGAGTACGTCGGTAACGGCTACATTAATGAAGCGCAGAATATGGGTTGGCTGCAGCGCTTCTTCCTTAATTTATCGCCGATGTAAGCGAGGTGACCCATGTTTAAATCGATCTTCGCCGCGGCGCTGGTTCTTGTCGCAACGTTTGCCCAGGCCGACCGCATTCGCGATCTCACCAGCGTTCAGGGCGTTCGCGGGAACTCGCTGATTGGCTATGGCCTGGTGGTGGGGCTGGACGGTACCGGTGACCAGACGACCCAGACGCCGTTTACCACCCAAAGCTTAAACAACATGCTTTCCCAGCTCGGCATTACCGTGCCAGCGGGAACAAACATGCAGCTGAAAAACGTGGCCGCGGTAATGGTCACTGCCTCCTACCCGGCGTTTGCGCGCCAGGGGCAGACCATTGACGTGGTGGTCTCCTCAATGGGTAACGCCAAAAGCCTGCGCGGCGGTACGCTGCTGATGACCCCGCTGAAAGGCGTCGACAGCCAGGTCTACGCGCTGGCGCAGGGGAACATCCTGGTCGGCGGGGCAGGCGCATCCGCTGGTGGAAGCAGCGTACAGGTGAACCAGCTGAACGGCGGGCGCATCACCAACGGTGCGATCATCGAGCGTGAACTGCCGACCCAGTTTGGCGCGGGCAACACCATCAACCTGCAGCTGAATAATGAAGACTTCACGATGGCGCAGCAGATTGCCGACACCATCAACCGCAGCTATGGCAATGCCACGGCACTGGATGCGCGTACCGTGCAGATCCGCACCTCCACCGGCAGCAGCAACCAGGTGCGCATGCTGGCGGATATCCAGAATCTGGAAGTGAACGTGCCGGTGCAGGATGCCAAAGTGATCATCAACTCCCGTACGGGCTCCGTGGTGATGAACCGGGAAGTGTCGCTGGATAGCTGTGCCGTGGCGCAGGGTAACCTGTCGGTGACGGTTAACCGTTCCGCCAACGTCAGCCAGCCGGATACACCATTTGGTGGCGGCCAGACGGTAGTGACGCCGCAAACGCAGATTGATTTACGCCAGAGCGGCGGTTCCCTGCAGAGCGTGCGCTCCAGCGCCAACCTGAACAGCGTGGTGCGTGCCCTGAACGCGCTGGGCGCGACGCCGATGGATCTGATGTCCATTCTGCAATCCATGCAAAGCGCGGGCTGCCTGCGCGCCAAACTGGAAATCATCTGATGCTGACCGATAGCAAACTGTTGACCAGTGCCGCCTGGGACGCCCAGTCGCTCAACGAACTGAAAGCCAAAGCAGGTAAAGACCCGGCGGCGAATATCCGCCCGGTTGCCCGCCAGGTGGAAGGGATGTTTGTACAGATGATGCTGAAGAGCATGCGCGAAACCCTGCCGAAAGACGGGATGTTCAGCAGCGATTCAACGCGTCTCTACACCAGCATGTATGACCAGCAGATTGCGCAGCAGATGACCGCCGGTAAAGGCCTCGGTCTGGCTGACATGATTGTCAAACAGACCGCTGCCGCACAGGGTGTTCAGCCAGAAGAGCAGCCGCCGCAGGTGCCGATGAAGTTCGACCTCGAAACGGTGACCAGTTATCAGAACCAGGCGCTGACGCAGATGGTGCGTAAAGCGATACCGAAGGCAACGGGCAGCGGCGACGAGGCGCTCTCCGGTGACAGCAAAGACTTCCTGGCGCAGCTTTCTCTGCCGGCACGGCTTGCCAGTGAACAGAGCGGCGTGCCTCACCACCTGATACTGGCGCAGGCCGCGCTGGAGTCGGGCTGGGGCCAGCGCCAGATCCGCAAGGAAAACGGCGACCCAAGCTTCAACATCTTCGGCGTGAAGGCCACCTCCAGCTGGAAGGGGCCGACCACCGAGATCACAACTACGGAATACGAGAACGGCGCGGCGGTGAAGGTGAAAGCCAAATTCCGCGTCTACAGCTCGTATCTGGAAGCGTTGTCTGACTATGTGGGTCTGCTGAGCCGAAATCCGCGTTATACCGCCGTTACGCAGGCGGCAACGGCGGAGCAGGGCGCTCAGGCCCTGCAAAACGCGGGCTACGCGACCGACCCGAACTACGCGCGCAAGCTTACCAGCATGATCCAGCAGCTGAAATCCATGGGCGAGAAGGTCAGCAAAGCCTATAGCACAGATATCGAAAATCTGTTCTGAAAGTTCTCAAGTCCCGGTGGAGGTTGCCGATAACCTTCATCAGGACTCGTGTCTGAACGTATAAAAGGAACCCCCATGTCCAGTTTGATTAACAGCGCCATGAGTGGCCTCAGTGCCGCGCAGTCGGCACTCAATACCGTCAGTAATAATATTTCAAGCTATAACGTGGCAGGTTACACCCGCCAGACGACGGTGCTGGGTGCATCTAACAGCACGCTGACCGGCGGTGGCTGGGTGGGTAACGGGGTGTATGTCTCCGGTGTCCAGCGTGAATATGACGCTTTCATCACCAACCAGCTGCGCGCCGCGCAGACCCAGAGCAGCGGCCTGACCACGCGCTATCAGCAGATGTCAAAAATTGACGATGTGCTCTCCGATACCACCAACTCGCTTTCCACCACCCTGCAGGATTTCTTTAAGAGCCTGCAAACGCTGGTGAGCAACGCGGAAGACCCGGCTGCGCGTCAGACGGTGTTGGGAAAAGCGGGCGGCCTGGTCAATCAGTTCAAAACCAACGATCAGTATCTCCGCGATCAGGATACGCAGGTGAATACGGCGATCGGGACCAGCGTTTCGCAGATCAACAACTATGCCAAACAGATTGCCAATCTGAACGATCAGATTTCCCGCCTCACCGGCGTCGGCGCGGGCGCATCGCCTAACGATCTGCTCGACCAGCGCGATCAGCTCGTCAACGAGCTGAACAAAATCGTGGGTGTGGAAGTTTCGGTTCAGGATAGCGGCACGTTTAACATCTCTTTCGGCAACGGCTACAGCCTGGTGCAGGGCAGCAAAGCTAACCAGCTGGCTGCTGTGAAGTCCAGCGCCGATCCGTCCCGTACCACTATCGCCTACGTTGATGACGTGGTGGGTAATGTCGAGATCCCGGAAAAGATGATCACCACCGGCTCGTTAGGCGGTTTGCTGACCTTCCGCGCGGAAGATCTGGATAAGGCTCGTAATAACCTGAACCAGATGGCGCTGGCGTTTGCTGACGCGATGAACAAGCAGCATGAGGCCGGCTTTGATGCCAACGGCGATGCGGGCGGCAAGCTGTTCGGCTTCGGTTCTCCGGCTGTGCTTTCCAACAGCAAAAATAGCGGCACGGCGGTCGTCAATGCCACCGTTGCGGACAGCACCAAAGTTCAGGCAACGGACTATAAGCTGCAGTTTAACGGCACCGACTGGACCATCACCCGCACGTCTGACAAGACCAGCTTTACCATGAGCCCGGATGCCAGCGGTAATCTGTCGTTTGACGGTCTTAACGTGAACGTCAGCGGTTCGGCCAACGCCAAAGACAGCTTTACCGTGAAGCCCGTCTCTGACGTCATCATGAATATGGAACTGTCGATCAGCGACGAATCCAAACTGGCCATGGCCGCGGTGCAGAACGGCGGTGAGAGCGATAACCGCAACGGGCAGAAAATGCTCGATCTGCAAAACAGCAAAGTGGTTGGCGGGAACAAAACCTTTAACGATGCCTATGCCTCACTGGTGAGCACCGTAGGGAGCACCACCGCTTCACTGAAAGTCAGTAGCCAGACGAAAGCCAATGTGGAAACGCAGTTAATTAAGCAGCAGCAGACCATCTCTGGGGTAAACCTCGACGAAGAGTATGGCAACCTGCAGCGTTATCAGCAGTATTACCTCGCCAACGCGCAGGTGCTTCAGACTGCCAGTACGCTCTTCGATGCAATTATCAACATTCGTTAAGGTTGAGGTGAAAAATGCGTATTAGCACCCAGATGATGTACGAACAGAACATGCGCGGGATCACCGATTCCCAGAGCAGATGGCTGAGCTACGGTGAGCAAATGTCCACCGGCAAGCGCGTTAACCGTCCGTCGGACGATCCTATCGCGGCTTCACAGTCTATTGTGCTGTCACAGTCTCAGTCTCAAAACAGCCAGTTCGCGTTAGCGCGCACCTTTGCTACGCAAAAAGTGTCGCTGGAAGATAACGTGCTGACCCAGGTGAACACCGCGTTATCAAGCGTGCGTGAGAAGCTGGTCTACGCGTCAAACGGCACCTTAAGCGATGACGACCGTCTCTCTCTGGCGACCGATATCCAGGGGATCCGCGACCAACTGATGAACCTGGCTAACACGACGGATGGCAATGGTCGCTTTATCTTTGCGGGATACAAAACCGAGAGTGCACCGTTTGATGCCGCAACCGGCACCTACAATGGTGGTACTGAGGCGATCACTCAGCAGGTCGATACGGCGCGAAACATGGCGATCAGCCATACCGGCCAGCAGATCTTTGAGAGCATTACCAGCAATGCACAAGAGCTGCCGGGCGGTGGGTATGGCGATACCAACATGTTTAAAATCCTTGATTCCGCCATTGCTTCGCTGAAGACGCCGATTGAGAACGATCCGGCCGCGGCCGCCGCGCAAGGTCAGGTGATTTCCAACGCGCAGATCGGTATTAAAAATGCTCAGAACAACGTCCTGACGGTCGTTGCGGATGTGGGTACTAAACTGAACGAACTGGAAAAACTCGATACCCTGGGTGACGACCGCGCGCTGGGTCAGACTAAGCAGATGAGCGACCTGGTGGACGTGGACTGGAACGAAGCGATTTCCTCTTACACCATGCAGCAGGCGGCCCTGCAGGCCTCTTATAAAGCGTTTAGCGATATGCAGGGCATGTCTCTGTTCCAGCTGAACAAATAACATCTTGACCTCTTGGAACATGTCTTGAAACTGGGCATGTTTTACTGCCCAATCCGTCTGGATTGGGCATTTTTTTTATGCCATTTCTGCTGGTGCCGAGGCGACCCGCGCGCTTTCAATCATACGGATTGCCAGCGCAATGATGCCGCAGACCGTTGCCAGCGCAACCACGCCCGTCCAGCCAGCCAGCGTGTAAATATTGCTGCCTAACGCGGAACCCAACGCCATGCCGATAAAGATCACGGTAAAGAGCAGGGCGTTCAGACGACCCCGCGCCTGTGGCTCAAGGCTGTAAACCAGATTCTGGTGCGCGACCAGGCTGGACTGCAGACCCAGATCGAACCCGATAGCAGAGACGGCAATCAGAATCAGCTGTCCGTGAACTCCCAGGGCGGGCATCAGGAACATCAGGGCAAACGAGACGGTCACAAGGACGGCACCAAGCTGCGTGACTTTCCCGGCACCCAGTTTATCCGCCAGGCCGCCCGCCAGCGGGGCTGCCAACGCACCGGCTGCCCCTGCGATACCAAAACCACCGGCGACGGCACTCCCGAGGTGATAGCGTTCCAGCAGCATGACCGCAAGCGTAGACCAGAAGGCGCTAAAGGCTATCGACAGAAAACCCTGGGCCAGCGCGGCACGGCGCAGAGCGGGGTAGCGACGCCACAGATGTTCCATCGAGCGCAGCAGAGCGGGATAGCTCAGCGTGGAGTGAACGGCGAAACGAGGGAGTACGGCCCACATCACCACGCCGATAAACGCAATACTTGCCGCAGCCAGTTGATACATCACGCGCCAGCCAAACGCTTCGCCCACCACGCCGCTGACGGTTCGGGAGAGCAAAATACCCAGCAGCAGACCGGTCATCACCGTACCCACGGTTTTCCCCTGTTTGCCTTCCGGCGCAAGGATCGCCGCAGCCGGGACAATATCCTGCGCCATGGTGGCGGCCATGCCGATGAGCAGGCTTGCCAGCAGCAGGGAGTGGATCTGTCCGGTCAGGCTACAGCCCAGCAGGAACAGCGCCAGGGCCGCGCTCTTTATCAGGATTAATGTTCTGCGGTCGTGGCGATCGCCGAGCGGCAGCAGGAACAGGATCCCTAAGGCATATCCCGCCTGGGTGAGGGTCGGGACCAGGCCCATTCCTTCGATACTCAGGTGAAGGTCGGCGCCCATCAGAGGCAGCAGAGGCTGGGCATAATAAATGGATGCCACGCTGAAGCCTGCACCGAGCGCCAGCATTAAGATTACCCAGCGGCTTACGGCATGGGCGGCGGTTGTTGTGTTCATAAGACGTTCCTCATTCATCGTGTGAGGCTATTTTTTATCAGTACGCCTTGCGGCGGTAGCGGGCGCGGTGGTAAAACGCTTATACGTTGAACGTATAGATGAAAAGTAAATGAAAAGAGCTGAGCGTATAGACAGGGTAGAGCTGATGCGGACGTTTGTCCGCATTGTGGAGGCGGGTTCCCTTTCTGCGGCGGCACGGCAGCTGGACACCACCCAGGCTACGGTGAGCCGGCGGCTGCAGTCGCTTGAGACAATGCTGGGCGTGCGTCTGATGTTGCGCACCACCCACACGACGCGGCTGACGGATGACGGGGAGCGCTGTTATCAGCATGCCCGCCGGGTAATTGACAGCTGGCTGGCGCTGGAAGATGAGGTGGGGCAGACGGAAGATGAACCTGTAGGCGTGCTGCGGGTGCGGGCACCGCATGCGTTTGGTCAGGATCAGCTCCTGAAACCACTAACCGAATTTCTACAGCGTTATCCGCAGCTTTCTATTGAGTGGATGCTCAACGATCGGTCGGCTGATTTTCTGGGCGACAACCTTGACTGCGCTATTCGGGTGGGAATGGAAGTCGACCCGGCGACCGTGTCCGTGCTGCTGGCCGAAGTGCCGCGCTCGGTGGTGGCTTCTCCGGCATTGCTGGACCGCTTTCCGACGGTTAACACCCCGGAGGATCTGCAGCAGCTTCCCTGGATTGCCATCAGCTCTTTCTACCAGCGCCATGTGGAGCTTTTTCACGAGGCATCATCCGCCACCGCGCGCGTGATAATTACCCCACGCCTGAGCACCGACAGTCTGTATGTCGCACGCAATACGGCACTCACCGGTCTTGGCGTGGCGGTAGTATCCAGCTGGACGGTACAGGATGATATCCGGGAAGGTCGGCTGGTACATTTGCTGCCAGAGTGGCAGCCGGCGGCGTTACCGGTGCATCTGGTTTACCCCTGGTCCCGGTATTATCCTGCGCGCTTGCGGCGATTTCTGGAGCTAATGCGGCAGATCATGCCGGGGGTCACCGGGATGAGAAAGCCCGTGCAGCAGCCATAAAAAAAGCCGACCCGAAGGTCGGCTTTTTACTTTCTGCGTCGTTATTCGACAGACTGTGGACGCGTCGCTGGTGCAGTCGCCTGATGCGTTGCACTGTGACCGCCTGCAGCGCCTTTACCGTCAAAGCTGAACGCCGGGCGAACCCAGTCGCTGTGACGCGGTGCTTCAGGCACATACTCTGGTGCCGGAGCGCGCGTCATCGGCGCTGTCGCAACGTGAGCAGGCGCAGGAGCGGCAACAACCTTAACCGGCTCTGGTTCCACTTCAGGCGCTTTCGCTTCTTCAACAACCGGTTCAACCTGAATCTCAACGTCCTGAACGATTTCTTCAGTGGTGGTTTCTACGACGGTTTCAGCGGCTTCTTCCACTGCGGCTACTGGTTCAGCCTCTTCAGCGACTTCCTCAGCCACCACGACATCTTCTTCGGCGATAATCTGCGGTGCGGCATCAACCGGCGCGGCAATCACTTCAGGATGGGTGGTTTCGACGTCCACTGCGTGTGGTTCTGCCGCTTCAACAACCTGAGGTTCAACCACGGTTGCTGCTTCGGTCACAGCGTCTTCAACCGCTGCTACAGGAGCAATCACCTCTTCGGTCACAGCCTGCTCTTCAACAGCCTGCTCCAGGCGAGCGACCGGATAACGGATCCAGACTTTGCCGGATGCCATTTCTGGTGACGCGCACGCCACGGTCAACGGCATTGGAGACTGAGTCGGATAACGCTCGTCACGGTAGCGACGACGACGCTGGCCACTCACGCGCAGATGACGCGGAGAACGGCGGGAGCGACGCGGCATACCTGCGTTGTCACGGTTTTCACCGTTTTCATCCTGCTCAACGTTATTGTCCACGATGGCTGGCAGGTCAACTTTTGCAACCTGCGTGCCTGTTGCGGTTTCTGCCGCTTCAGCCGCAACTACGGTGGTTTCTTCTACCGGAGCCGCACCAACGCGCACTTTCTGTGACAGCTGGCGCTGCTTACGACGAGGCATCACCTGAGTACGTTCTTCCTGCTCGCCGTCCTGCTGCTCAGCGGGCTCTTCGCGGTTCAGGTTTTTAACTTCCTGCTGCGCCTGACGCTTCTCGTCGTTACGACGACGGTTGCGTTCGCGGCGTGGCTGCTGCTCGTCGCGCTGTTTGCTCTTCTCGGACTCATCGCCCGCCTGCTGGCGAATTTCACGATCTTCAACATTCTGCTGCTGTTTCTCGCGACGGTTGCGACGGTTGTCTTCGCGCTGCTCACGGCCTTCGTTATTGTCTGAACGGCTGTCACGACGCTCGTTACGGTCGCTGCGGTCGTTACGATCGCGGCGGTTGTTCTGACGCTTGCGACGGTCCTGCTGACGTTCAGGTTTGGCTGCTTTAGGTTCTTCTTTCGGCTGCTCTGGCTGAACTTCTTCACCCGCAAACATCTTCTTCAGCGCGCCGAAGAAGCGGCTCAGCAGACCCGGTTGCGCCGGCTGGGCTTTCACTGCCGTTGCTTCTGGTTTCTGCGCCGCCGGTTTGGCTGCAGGTTTTTCCAGCGCCGCTTCCGGTGGTGCTTCAGGCATAATGAAGGTCGCTAACGCAGGCTGCTCTGGGAGTTTGCGCTCGGCAGGTTCTTCATCGGAAGGCAGCGCCATCTCTTCTTCATGCAGCTTCGGCAGCAGGTAGCTGAGGGTGCTGGTCTCTTCGCCCTTACGGACACGCAGCACGTGATAGTGCGGAGTTTCCATCTGGTCGTTTGGCACGATGATGCAGCGAACGCCGCCCTGACGCGCTTCGATTGCGCTGACCGCTGCACGTTTTTCGTTCAGCAGGTAGGAGGCAATCGGCACAGGCACAATGGCGTGAACCTCTTTGGTGTTCTCTTTCAGCGCTTCTTCTTCAATCAGACGCAGGATAGAGAGAGACAGCGATTCGTTATCACGCACGGTGCCGGTGCCGGAGCAGCGCGGGCAGACGTGATGGCTGGACTCACCCAGCGACGGGCTCAGACGCTGGCGGGACATCTCCAGCAGGCCGAAGCGCGAGATGTGGCTAATCTGGATACGCGCGCGATCCTGACGCACCGCTTCACGCAGGCGGTTTTCAACCGCGCGCTGGTGGCGAACAGGAGTCATGTCGATGAAGTCGATAACAATCAGACCGCCCAGGTCGCGCAGGCGGAGCTGGCGGGCGATTTCATCAGCGGCTTCAAGGTTGGTGTTGAAGGCCGTCTCTTCGATGTCCCCGCCGCGGGTTGCACGCGCGGAGTTGATGTCGATAGCGGTCAGCGCTTCGGTGGTATCGATAACGATAGAACCGCCGGACGGCAGGCGCACTTCACGCTGGAAGGCGGACTCGATCTGGGATTCGATCTGATAGTGGCTGAACAGCGGGATTTCACCGGTGTACAGTTTAATTTTGCTGGTGAAATCCGGACGACCCAGCGCGGCGATGTGCTGGCGAGCCAGCTCAAGCACTTTCGGGTTATCGATCAGAATCTCACCGATGTCCTGACGCAGGTAATCACGGAAGGCACGCACGATAACGTTGCTTTCCTGGTGAATCAGGAACGGAGCAGGGCGGCTTTCTGCGGCTTTCTGGATAGCTTCCCAGTGCTTCAGACGGAAGCTCAGGTCCCACTGCAGCGCTTCGGCAGATTTGCCCACGCCCGCGGTACGCACGATAAGCCCCATGCCATCCGGCAGCTCAAGGCTTGCCAGCGCTTCTTTCAGCTCGGTACGGTCATCACCTTCGATACGGCGAGAGATGCCCCCCGCGCGCGGGTTGTTTGGCATCAGCACCAGATAGCTCCCCGCCAGGCTGATAAAGGTGGTCAGTGCGGCACCTTTGTTGCCGCGCTCTTCTTTATCAATCTGAACGATAACTTCCTGACCTTCACGCAGAACATCTTTGATGTTTGGGCGGCCATGGGCGTTGTAGTTTGCAGGGAAATATTCGCGGGCGATTTCTTTCAGAGGGAGGAAACCATGACGCTCAGCACCGTAATCGACAAATGCAGCTTCAAGGCTTGGTTCAATGCGGGTGATTTTACCTTTGTAAATGTTCGCTTTTTTCTGTTCGTGTCCAGGACTTTCGATATCCAGATCGTACAGGCGCTGCCCATCCACAAGGGCGACACGCAACTCTTCTTGCTGAGTTGCGTTGATTAACATTCTTTTCATCGTAACTTACTCGTTATTCTTACATTGACGACAAAGCTGCGGGCAAGGTGACGCTTTCCGGGGTATGAACCGATGGCCTCGTGTCTGTTCACGTCGCCAACCTCACGGTTGTCGCTCGCTTAAGAGGCGCAGAGTGTCGGTTGCCTGTATTTCATACGGAAACACAGCGCAATTATCAGGGGAATTGCCTGGGTAGAACTCTCCAGAGAACAATCCTTATACCGGGAAGTACTGCAACCCGCAGCCCGCTAACTGCCTGAAAGATCAATACGTCTTACGCCATTGCTGCGTGGATGATCGGTCAGACAAAATTGGTCATTCCGTCGACATCCTTACAAAACCCGGATTTAACGCGGAAAACAGCCCCATTATTCCACTGCTCGCCGGGTTATAGCAAGATGACTTTTACCAATTATCACCCGGTTACTCACAGTTTCTTCACCTCAAGGTGGTGATTGGTTTAATAACCACCAAATCGATTGCGTGAAACGGGGCGCAGGCCGGATAAAAGTAAATATAAGCATAGAAAAATGAGTGGCGCTAATGGCTGACGATATTTAGAATCGCCAACCATGAAAACAGAGACTCCAGCCGTAAAAATGGTTGCTATCGCGGATGACTACGCGGGGCAACGCATCGATAACTTCTTGCGCACCCAACTGAAGGGCGTGCCAAAGAGTATGATTTACCGCATCCTGCGTAAGGGCGAGGTGCGGGTGAATAAAAAACGCGTGAAGCCTGAGTATAAGCTCGAAGCCGGTGATGAAGTGCGTATTCCACCGGTGCGCGTGGCTGAACGTGAAGAAGAGGTGGTTTCGCCGAAGCTGCAAAAAGTCGCGGCCCTGAGCGATGTCATCCTTTATGAGGACGATCATATTCTGGTGCTGAATAAGCCATCGGGTACCGCGGTCCACGGTGGTAGCGGTCTGAGCTTCGGCGTGATTGAAGGGTTACGTGCGCTGCGTCCGGAAGCCCGTTTCCTCGAACTGGTTCACCGCCTGGACCGTGATACCTCAGGCGTGCTGCTGGTAGCGAAAAAGCGTTCAGCGCTGCGTTCCCTGCACGAGCAGCTGCGTGAAAAGGGCATGCAGAAAGATTATCTGGCGCTGGTGCGCGGTCAGTGGCAGTCCCATGTGAAGGTGGTGCAGGCCCCGCTGCTGAAGAACATTCTGCAAAGCGGCGAGCGCATTGTGCGCGTGAGCCAGGAAGGGAAACCGTCTGAGACGCGCTTTAAGGTTGAAGAGCGCTACGAGTTTGCCACGCTGGTGCGCTGCAGCCCGGTGACGGGGCGTACCCATCAGATTCGCGTGCATACCCAGTTTGCGGGCCATCCGATTGCGTTTGATGACCGCTACGGCGATCGCGAGTTCGATAAGCAACTGGCGGGTACGGGCCTGTCGCGTCTG
The DNA here is from genome assembly GCF_014895875.1 of Enterobacter cloacae complex sp. P12RS. Lineage (NCBI taxonomy): Bacteria > Pseudomonadati > Pseudomonadota > Gammaproteobacteria > Enterobacterales > Enterobacteriaceae > Enterobacter > Enterobacter cloacae complex sp. P12RS. Next base: position 49,095 of record NZ_JADBQO010000008.1, on the reverse strand, counting down.
TTCCTGCATGCGGCAGCGCTGAAGTTTACCCATCCTAATACCGGGGAAGTTATCCGTATTGAAGCGCCGCTGGATGAGCAGTTGAAACGCTGCCTGAAGGTTCTGCGCGGCTGATTAGGTGCCGGGTGGCGCTGCGCTTACCCGGCCTACGAAACCCGTAGGCCCATGCAAGCGAAGCGCCGCTGGGCATAACTTACACGATCAGCGGATTACACTCTTCTCGCCGTAACATCTGGCACAAGGCAATCAGCGGCAATCCCACCAGTGTGTTCGGATCCCGACCGTCCAGCTTGTCGAACAGCGCAATTCCCAGCCCCTCACTTTTGAAGCTTCCTGCGCAGTTCAGCGGACGTTCCCGGCGCACGTAGTCCATAATCTCCTGCTCGCTAAGATGGCGGAAGTGCACGTCGAACGGCTCGCATTCGGTTTGCAGATGGCTGGAGGCGGAGTTATAGAGCGCCAGGCCCGTGTAAAAGGTCACGATAGTGCCCCGCGCACGCAGAAGCTGCTGGCAGGCATTCTCCTCCGTATGGGGCTTGCCGGTGATTTCGCCGTCCAGCACGCAAACCTGATCGGAGCCTATAATCAAATGTGCAGGATAACGTGCGGCCAGTGATTGCGCTTTCTCCTTAGCGAGACGCGTTACCAGGTGGCGCGGTGATTCACCCGGCTGCGGCGTCTCATCAACGTCCGGCGCGGCGCATTCAAACGGGATCCCGAGCTTTTCCAGCAGCGTTCGACGGTAGGGAGAAGTGGAAGCAAGGACGAGATTTGGCATATTTTTATCACCAGATATAGCGTATCGATGCCAGCCATTTTAAACTACAGGCCGCAATGTGTGCGAATAATTGGCAAAAGGCAGCTCTGGTTGCCTTTTTCTTTGACTCTATGACGTTACAAAGTTAATATGCGCGCCCTATGCAAAAGGTAAAATTACCCCAGACTCTTGATCCGGTTCGTACGGCTCAAAAACGCCTTGATTACGAAGGTATCTATACTTCCGATCAGGCCGAGCGTATTGCCGAATCTGTAGTCAGTGTGGACAGTGATGTAGAATGCTCCATGTCGTTCGCTATCGACAACCAGCGTCTCGCCGTTTTAACCGGTGATGCAAAGGTAACGGTAACGCTCGAGTGTCAGCGTTGCGGGAAACCGTTTGTACAGCATGTTCACACAACGTATTGTTTCAGTCCGGTTCGTTCTGACGAACAGGCTGAAGCACTCCCGGAAGCGTATGAGCCGATTGAGGTTAACGAATTCGGTGAAATCGATCTTCTGGCTCTGGTTGAAGATGAAATCATCCTCTCCTTGCCAGTCGTTCCGGTGCATGATTCTGAACACTGTGAAGTGTCCGAGGCGGACATGGTCTTTGGGGAACTGCCTGATGAAGCGCAAAAACCAAACCCATTTGCCGTATTAGCCAGCTTAAAGCGTAAGTAATTGAGGAGTAAGGTCCATGGCCGTACAACAGAATAAACCAACCCGTTCCAAACGTGGCATGCGTCGTTCCCATGACGCGCTGACTGCAGTTACCAGCCTGTCTGTAGACAAGACTTCTGGTGAGAAACACCTGCGTCACCACATCACCGCTGACGGTTTCTACCGCGGCCGCAAGGTTATCACTAAGTAATCGCGCGAAAGCGTGATTAGGCTTAGTGAGGATTTCCCCGTGCAAACGGGGAAGTTACCGAACCAGGCTGCGACGATACCTTGACACGTCTAACCCTGGCGTTAGATGTCATGGGGGGAGATTTTGGCCCTTCCGTGACAGTGCCTGCAGCATTGCAGGCACTGAATTCTAATTCGCAACTCACACTTCTTTTAGTCGGCAATCCCGACACAATCACGCCATTACTTGCAAAAGCTGACTTTGAACAACGTTCGCGTCTGCAGATTATTCCTGCGCAGTCAGTTATTGCCAGTGATGCACGCCCCTCACAGGCGATTCGTAATAGCCGTGGCAGCTCTATGCGCATGGCGCTGGAGCTGGTAAAAGAAGGGCGAGCGCAGGCTTGCGTCAGCGCCGGCAATACCGGCGCGCTGATGGGGCTGTCGAAATTACTGCTCAAGCCGATTGAGGGCATTGAGCGCCCGGCGCTGGTGACGGTGTTACCGCATCAGCAGAAGGGGAAAACGGTGGTGCTCGATTTGGGCGCTAACGTGGATTGTGATAGTACCATGCTGGCTCAGTTCGCCGTGATGGGGTCGGTGCTGGCAGAAGACGTGGTCGGGATCAACAATCCCCGCGTTGCGTTATTGAATATTGGTGAAGAAGAGACCAAAGGCCTGGACAGCATTCGCGACGCTGCTGAAATGCTCAAACAGGTTCCCTCCATCAACTATATTGGTTATCTCGAAGCCAATGAGTTGCTGACGGGAAAAACGGATGTTCTGGTGTGCGATGGCTTCACCGGAAACGTAACGTTGAAGACCATGGAAGGGGTCGTGCGCATGTTCCTTTCTCTGCTGAAATCTCAGGGAGAAGGCAAAAAAAGCGCCTGGTGGTTGATTTTATTGAAGCGTTGGTTACAAAAGAGCCTGACGCGGCGATTCAGTCACCTCAACCCCGACCAGTATAATGGCGCCTGTCTGTTAGGATTGCGCGGCATCGTGATTAAGAGTCATGGCGCCGCCAATCAGCGAGCATTTTCTGTCGCCATTGAACAGGCAGTGCAGGCGGTGCAGCGACAAGTCCCTCAGCGGATTGCCGCTCGCCTGGAATCTGTATTAGCTAAAAGTGACTGAGCGTACATGTATACGAAGATTTTAGGTACCGGCAGCTACCTGCCAAAACAAGTGCGTACCAACGCCGATCTGGAAAAAATGGTAGATACGTCTGACGAGTGGATTGTCACGCGCACAGGTATCCGTGAACGTCGTATCGCCGCGCCAGACGAAACCGTGTCCACCATGGGTTACGAAGCCGCACAGCGCGCTATCGAAATGGCGGGTATCGATAAAGAAGAGATTGGCTTGATCGTGGTTGCCACGACGTCAGCCACGCATGCTTTCCCAAGCGCGGCGTGTCAGGTGCAGAACATGCTCGGTATTAAAGGCTGCCCGGCGTTTGACGTTGCCGCCGCGTGCGCAGGTTTCACCTACGCGCTGAGCATTGCCGATCAGTATGTTAAATCTGGCTCCGTCAAATATGCGCTGGTTATCGGTGCTGACGTTTTGGCGCGTACCTGCGATCCAACCGATCGCGGAACGATCATTATTTTCGGTGATGGTGCCGGTGCGGTGCTGCTGGGGCAGTCCGAAGAGCCGGGTATCATCTCCACGCATCTGCATGCCGATGGCCGCTACGGCGAGCTGTTAACGCTGCCTAACGCCGATCGCGTTAATCCGGACAGCTCCATCTACCTGACCATGGCGGGTAACGAGGTGTTCAAGGTGGCGGTGACCGAGCTTGCGCACATTGTCGATGAGACGCTGGAAGCAAATAACCTTGAACGCACCGCACTCGACTGGCTGGTGCCGCATCAGGCGAACCTGCGTATCATCAGCGCCACCGCTAAAAAGCTGGGCATGTCGATGGATAACGTTGTGGTGACGCTGGATCGTCACGGCAACACCTCTGCGGCGTCGGTACCGTGCGCATTTGATGAAGCGGTACGCGACGGACGAATCAAACGGGGCCAGCTGGTCTTGCTTGAAGCCTTCGGTGGCGGGTTCACCTGGGGTTCCGCGCTGGTTCGTTTCTAGTATAAGGAATAAAAAATGACGCAATTTGCTTTTGTGTTCCCGGGCCAGGGTTCTCAAACCGTTGGGATGTTGTCTGAAATGGCAGCAAACTACCCGGTCATTGAAGAGACTTTTCGTGAAGCTTCTGATGCGCTGGGTTATGATCTGTGGGCGCTGACCCAACAGGGTCCGGCCGAAGAGCTGAACAAAACCTGGCAAACTCAGCCAGCGTTGCTGACTGCGTCCGTTGCGCTGTGGCGCGTATGGCAGCAGCAGGGCGGTCAAGCGCCAGCGCTGCTCGCGGGCCATAGCCTGGGTGAATACTCTGCGCTGGTGTGCGCCGGTGTGATTGCGTTTGCTGACGCGGTGCGCCTGGTAGAACTGCGCGGTAAATTCATGCAGGAAGCGGTGCCAGAAGGAACGGGTGGCATGTCTGCCATTATTGGTCTGGATGATGCCGCGATTGCAAAAGCGTGTGAAGAATCTGCTGAAGGGCAGGTGGTTTCTCCGGTTAACTTCAACTCGCCGGGCCAGGTTGTTATTGCTGGTCATAAAGAGGCCGTTGAACGTGCCGGTGCTGCCTGTAAAGCCGCGGGCGCCAAACGCGCACTGCCGCTGCCGGTCAGCGTACCGTCTCACTGCGCACTGATGAAGCCCGCAGCCGAGAAACTGGCGGCTGAGCTGGAAAAAATTACCTTTAACGCACCGACGATTTCCGTTGTGAACAACGTCGATGTGAAATGCGAAACCGCGCCGGAGGCGATCCGTGACGCACTGGTTCGCCAGCTCTATAGCCCGGTACAGTGGACCAAAACCGTTGAGTTTATGGCCTCTCAGGGCGTTGAGCACCTTTATGAAGTCGGTCCTGGTAAAGTCCTCACCGGTCTGACGAAACGTATTGTTGACACCCTGACTGCCTCGGCGATTAACGAGCCGGAAGCGATGTCAGCGGCACTCTCGCAATAAAAGAGGAATACCATGAGTTTTGAAGGAAAAATTGCCCTGGTTACTGGCGCAAGCCGCGGTATCGGGCGTGCAATTGCTGAAACACTGGTCGCGCGCGGCGCGAAGGTGATTGGTACAGCAACCAGCGAGAATGGCGCTCAGGCCATCAGCGAGTATCTGGGTGCGAACGGTAAAGGTCTGGTACTGAATGTGACCGAACCTGCATCTATCGAATCTGTTCTGGAAAATATTCGCGCAGAGTTTGGTGAAGTGGATATTCTGGTCAATAATGCCGGGATCACTCGCGACAACCTGCTGATGCGAATGAAAGATGATGAGTGGAACGATATTATCGAAACCAACCTGTCATCTGTATTCCGTCTGTCAAAAGCGGTAATGCGCGCTATGATGAAAAAACGTCATGGTCGTATTATCACTGTTGGTTCTGTGGTTGGTACCATGGGAAATGCTGGTCAGGCTAACTACGCTGCGGCGAAAGCAGGTCTGATCGGTTTCAGTAAGTCGCTGGCGCGTGAAGTCGCGTCCCGCGGGATTACTGTAAACGTTGTTGCTCCGGGCTTTATTGAAACGGACATGACGCGTGCGCTGACTGATGATCAGCGTGCGGGTACGCTGGCGGCAGTTCCGGCGGGTCGTCTTGGCGACCCTAAAGAAATCGCCAGTGCGGTTGCATTTTTAGCCTCTGACGAAGCGGGTTACATCACTGGTGAGACCCTCCACGTCAACGGCGGGATGTACATGGTTTAATCACGATCGAAAATATTTGCGTTATTAGGGCAAATGGCCTCAAAATAACGTAAAATCGTGGTAAGACCTGCCGGGATTTAGTTGCAAATTTTTCAACATTTTATACACTACGAAAACCATCGCGAAAGCGAGTTTTGATAGGAAATTTAAGAGTATGAGCACTATCGAAGAACGCGTTAAGAAAATTATCGGCGAACAGCTGGGCGTTAAGCAGGAAGAAGTTGTGAACTCCGCTTCCTTCGTTGAAGACCTGGGCGCAGATTCTCTTGACACCGTTGAGCTGGTAATGGCTCTGGAAGAAGAGTTTGATACTGAGATTCCGGACGAAGAAGCTGAGAAAATCACCACCGTTCAGGCTGCCATTGATTACATCAACGGCCACCAGGCGTAAGTGAACATCTCCAGGCGGTCATTCGACCGCCTGAGTTTTATCTTTTTTAGTCCCACGTATCTCTTTTTTTATCCCTCCCTGGAGGACAAACGTGTCTAAGCGTCGTGTAGTTGTGACCGGACTTGGCATGTTGTCTCCTGTCGGCAATACCGTAGAGTCCACCTGGAAAGCTCTCCTTGCCGGTCAGAGCGGCATCAGCCTAATCGACCATTTCGATACTAGCGCCTATGCAACGAAATTTGCTGGCTTAGTAAAGGATTTTAACTGTGAAGAGATTATCTCGCGCAAAGAACAGCGCAAGATGGATGCCTTCATTCAATATGGAATTGTCGCTGGCGTTCAGGCCATGCAGGATTCTGGCCTTGAGATTACGGAAGAGAACGCAACCCGTATCGGCGCCGCTATCGGCTCCGGGATTGGTGGTCTTGGCCTGATCGAGGAAAACCATACATCGCTGATGAATGGCGGACCGCGTAAGATCAGCCCGTTCTTCGTTCCGTCCACGATTGTTAACATGGTGGCAGGTCACCTGACCATTATGTTCGGCCTGCGTGGGCCAAGCATCTCTATCGCTACCGCGTGTACGTCTGGCGTACATAATATCGGCCAGGCCGCGCGTATCATTGCGTACGGCGATGCAGATGCTATGGTTGCGGGCGGTGCTGAAAAAGCCAGTACCCCACTGGGTGTTGGTGGTTTCGGCGCAGCGCGTGCGCTCTCTACCCGTAACGATAACCCTCAGGCGGCGAGCCGTCCGTGGGATAAAGACCGCGATGGTTTCGTGCTGGGTGACGGCGCAGGTATGCTCGTACTGGAAGAGTACGAACATGCGAAAAAACGTGGCGCGAAAATTTATGCTGAAGTCGTTGGCTTCGGGATGAGCAGCGATGCGTATCACATGACGTCTCCTCCGGAGAACGGCGCGGGTGCTGCGCTGGCGATGGAAAATGCGATCCGTGATGCGGGTATTACCCCTGCACAGATTGGCTACGTTAACGCGCACGGCACTTCTACGCCTGCAGGCGATAAAGCAGAAGCGCAGGCGGTTAAGTCTATCTTCGGCGAGGCTGCCAGCCGCGTAATGGTCAGCTCCACGAAATCCATGACCGGTCACCTGCTGGGTGCGGCGGGTGCAGTAGAGTCAATCTACTCTATCCTTGCGCTGCGCGATCAGGCTGTGCCGCCAACCATCAACCTGGATAACCCGGATGAAGGTTGCGATCTGGACTTCGTTCCGCACGAAGCGCGTCAGGTTAGCGGTATGGAGTACACCCTGTGTAACTCCTTCGGCTTTGGCGGTACGAATGGTTCTCTGATCTTCAAAAAGGTCTGAGCCTGACTGCCTGAAAGCTATAAAAAAAGGTCCGCTTGGCGGGCCTTTTTTATTAGGGAAAATCCCCTTGTCCGGCTTTTAACATCCTGCCAGACTGAGCCTCCACGCATAAGGAGCCACCATGTTTTTAATTAATGGCCTTGAGCAAGAAACGCTGCCGGCAAGCGACAGGGCAACCCAGTTTGGCGATGGTTGTTTCACCACTGCGCGTATTCTTGACGGTGAGGTGAGCCTGCTTGACGCCCATATCCGTCGTTTACAAAAAGCCTGCGAGAAATTGCTGATTCCCTTCATGCAGTGGGACATTCTCGAGCGCGAGATGCGCCGGCTGGCGTCAGGTAATACAAACGGCGTTTTAAAAGTTATTCTTAGCCGTGGCAGCGGTGGGCGAGGGTACAGCGGTTCCGCCTGTCAGCATCCCACGCGTATTCTTTCCGTATCAGCGTATCCTGCTCACTATGCACTCTGGCGTGAGGAGGGGGTAACGTTGACGCTGAGCCCGGTACGGCTGGGGCGAAACCCTATGCTCGCCGGAATAAAACATCTTAACCGCCTTGAACAGGTGCTTATTCGTACTCATCTTGAACAGACGGACGCCGATGAGGCGCTAGTCCTTGACAGCGAAGGGTTAATTACGGAATGCTGTGCGGCTAATTTACTCTGGCGGAAGGGCCGTGAGGTCTTCACCCCTTCGCTGGAGCAGGCTGGGGTTAACGGCATCATGCGCCAGTTTTGTTTGCAACAGCTGGCACATGCAGGCTTTCGCGTTGTCGAAGTAAACGCGAAGGAAGAGGCGCTGCTGTCCGCCGATGAAGTTGTGATCTGCAATGCGCTGATGCCTGTTATACCCGTTCGGGCGTATGGTCAACAGCGCTGGTCTTCGCGAGAGCTCTTTACGTTTTTAGCCCCGATATGTGAGCAAATCAAAAAGTCATGAAGAAAATGTTGCGCTTTGTCCTTCTCCTGCTCGTTGCGCTGGGTATTGCCGGCGGAGCGGGAGTATGGAAGGTTCGCCAGCTGGCGGACAGTAAAATACTGATTAAAGACGAGACGATTTTTACCCTGAAAGCCGGTACCGGGCGGATGGCGCTGGGCGAGCAGCTTTACGGGGATAAAATCATCAACCGTCCACGCGTGTTCCAGTGGTTATTGCGTATCGAGCCTGAACTGTCTCACTTCAAGGCTGGTACCTATCGCTTTACGCCCGGCATGACCGTCAGAGAGATGCTGCAGCTGCTGGAAAGCGGTAAAGAGGCACAGTTCCCGCTGCGCTTTGTTGAAGGGATGCGCTTAAGCGATTACCTCAAGCAGCTGCGTGATGCGCCTTACATCAAGCACACGCTCAAAGATGACCGCTATGAGACGGTCGCCGAGGTGCTGAAATTTGAACATCCTGAGTGGGTGGAAGGCTGGTTCTGGCCAGACACCTGGATGTATACGGCGGGCACGATCGATGTGGCGATTCTTAAACGGGCACACAAAAAGATGGTCGAGGCAGTTGATTCCGCCTGGGAAGGGCGCATGGACGGGCTGCCTTATCAAGATCAAAACCAGTTTGTGACAATGGCCTCGATCATTGAGAAAGAGACGGCCGTGGCGGCCGAGCGCGACCGGGTCGCGTCGGTATTTATCAACCGCCTGCGCATCGGCATGCGTCTGCAAACCGACCCGACCGTTATCTACGGCATGGGCGAGAGCTATGCCGGTAAGATCTCCAGAAAAGATCTGGAGACGCCAACGGCGTATAATACCTACGTGATTAACGGCTTACCGCCGGGCCCGATAGCCACGCCGAGCGAGGCTTCGCTCAAAGCCGCCGCGCACCCGGCCAAAACACCGTACCTCTATTTTGTGGCTGATGGAAAAGGGGGGCATACCTTTAACACCAACCTTGCCAGCCATAATCGCTCTGTTCAGGACTATCTGAAGGCACTTAAGGAAAAAAATGCGCAGTAAATACATTGTCATTGAGGGACTCGAAGGGGCGGGTAAAACCACCGCCCGTAACGTGGTAGTGGATACGCTGAAATCGCTTGGCGTCGCTGACATGGTCTTTACCCGCGAGCCGGGCGGTACTCAGCTGGCGGAGAAACTGCGCAGTCTGGTGCTGGATATTAAATCCGTTGGCGACGAGGTTATTACTGACAAAGCCGAAGTGCTGATGTTCTATGCGGCGCGCGTCCAGCTGGTTGAGACCGTGATTAAACCTGCGCTGGCCGACGGCAAGTGGGTGATCGGTGACCGTCACGATCTGTCGACTCAGGCCTATCAGGGTGGCGGACGCGGTATTGACCAGGCGATGCTGGCAACCCTTCGCGATGCCGTACTGGGGGATTTTCGCCCGGACCTGACCCTCTACCTGGATGTGACCCCGGAAGTGGGCCTCAGGCGCGCCCGCGCGCGCGGCGAACTGGATCGCATTGAGCAAGAGTCATTCGATTTCTTTAACCGCACGCGCGCGCGCTATCTTGAGCTGGCCGCACGGGACAGCGCAATTTGTACCATTGACGCCACGCAATCTCTGGACGACGTCACGCGCGATATTCAACAGACCGTTACGCAGTGGCTACAGGAGCAGCAGGCATGAAATGGTATCCATGGTTGCGCCCGCACTTTGAACAGCTGATCGCCAGCTATCAGGCCGGTCGGGGGCATCATGCGTTACTGATTCAGGCGTTGCCGGGAATGGGGGATGATGCGTTGATCTACGCCATCACTCGTTTTCTGATGTGCCAGCAGCCGGAAGGGCATAAAAGCTGCGGTAAATGCCGCGGCTGCCAGCTGATGCAGGCCGGCACGCATCCTGACTATTACACGCTTGAGCCTGAGAAGGGCAAAAGCGCGCTTGGCATTGATGCCGTGCGTGAAGTCAGCGAGAAACTGTACGAACATGCGCGTCTGGGCGGGGCAAAAGTGGTCTGGCTCAACGACGCTGCGTTGCTTACCGAGGCGGCGGCGAACGCGCTGCTTAAAACACTGGAAGAGCCGCCGGAAAAGACGTGGTTTTTCCTTTCCTGCCGGGACCCGGGACGTTTACTGGCGACGCTGCGCAGCCGTTGTCGTCTCCATCATCTGGCGGTGCCTCAGGAATCGTGGGCGTTAAGCTGGCTTGAGCGAGAGGTGACAACGTCACAGGAGAGTGCGTTGTCTGCGCTGCGCCTCAGCAGCGGCGCCCCCGCGGCGGCGCTGGCATTACTACAGCCTGACGTCTGGTCGCAGCGAGAAGCGCTCTGCCGGGCCGTTGAGGCTTCACTTAACAACCAGGACTGGCTGAGTTTACTGCCTGCGCTGAATAGCGATCGGGCCGTCGAGCGTCTGCACTGGCTGGCCTCCTTATTGCTCGATGCGCTAAAAATCCAGCAAGGGGCTACGCTGCTGACTAACCCGGACGCGTGGCCCCTGGTGAACATGCTGGCAAGCCGCCTTACAGGCGCGTCTCTGCACGCTATCCTCCATGATGTTTGCGAGAGCCGCGAACAGCTTTTAACCGTGACGGGTCTTAATCGCGAGCTTTTGCTGACCGACCAGTTACTGCGTATTGAACACTACCTGCAACCGGGCGTTACGCCGCCTGTTTCCCATCTCTGAGAGAGACATTATGTTTTTAGTCGACTCACACTGCCATCTTGATGGCCTGGATTATCAATCCCTGCACAACGACGTGGATGACGTGCTGGCGAAAGCCGCTGCCCGCGATGTGAAATTTTGTCTTGCGGTGGCGACGACGCTGCCGGGGTATCGCTCAATGCGTGAGCTGGTGGGCGTTCGCGATAACGTGGTGTTCTCCTGCGGCGTTCATCCGCTGAACCAGGACGAAGAGTATGACGTAGAAGAGCTGCGCCGACTGGCAGCAGAAGCGGGCGTCGTGGCGATGGGTGAAACCGGGCTGGACTATTTTTACACGCCGGAAACGAAAGCGCGCCAGCAGGCGTCTTTCCGCAACCATATTCGCATCGGCCGCGAACTGAATAAACCGGTCATCGTACATACACGCGATGCGCGCGCCGATACGCTGGCGATCCTCCGGGAAGAAAACGTGACGGATTGCGGTGGCGTACTACACTGTTTCACAGAAGACAGAGAAACGGCGGGTAAACTGCTTGATTTGGGGTTTTATATTTCGTTTTCCGGGATCGTGACGTTCCGTAACGCTGAGCAGCTCCGTGATGCTGCGCGATATGTCCCGCTCGATCGCATTCTGGTGGAAACAGACTCTCCGTATCTGGCGCCGGTACCGCATCGCGGTAAAGAGAACCAGCCGGCCATGACGCGAGACGTCGCAGAGTACATGGCCGTGCTTAAAGGCGTCAGTATCGAAGAGCTGGCCCGCGTCACGACGCAAAACTTCTCTGCGCTGTTCCATATCGACCCCGCCCGCCTGCAATCCGTCTGATAAGCCTGTTTTTTTTAGGCTCGTAATTAATAAATAAAACGAGTAAAGTTCACCGCCTCATTTGGGGCGGTGACGGTGTTCTTAGAAACATCCAGACATGCTTTTTGTAAATTACTGAAAGTTTTTCGACCGTCTTAAGCTGAAACGTGATAGCCGTCAAACAAACTCAGAGGGAATTATTTTACTCTGTGTAATAAATAAAGGGCGCTTAGATGTCCTGTCCACGGCACGGTACTCCCCCCGGGCCAATGCGTGAAAGCGTAAAAAAAGCACAAATACTCAGGAGCACTCTCAATTATGTTTAAGAATGCATTTGCTAACCTGCAAAAGGTCGGTAAATCGCTGATGCTGCCAGTATCCGTACTGCCTATCGCAGGTATCCTGCTGGGTGTCGGTTCTGCTAACTTCAGCTGGCTGCCAGCCGTAGTTTCCCATGTGATGGCTGAAGCAGGCGGTTCCGTCTTTGCTAACATGCCTCTGATCTTCGCTATCGGTGTGGCGCTGGGCTTCACCAATAACGACGGCGTTTCTGCGCTGGCTGCAGTGGTTGCTTACGGCATCATGGTGAAAACCATGGCTGTGGTTGCGCCGCTGGTTCTGCATTTACCGGCAGAAGAGATTGCCGCGAAACACCTGGCAGATACCGGTGTTCTGGGCGGTATCATCTCCGGTGCGATTGCAGCGTATATGTTCAACCGCTTCTATCGCATCAAGCTGCCTGAGTATCTGGGCTTCTTCGCGGGCAAGCGTTTTGTTCCGATCATTTCTGGTCTGGCAGCGATTTTCACTGGCGTGATCCTCTCCTTCATCTGGCCACCGATTGGTTCCGCTATCCAGACCTTCTCTCAGTGGGCTGCTTACCAGAACCCGGTTGTCGCGTTCGGTATCTACGGCTTCATCGAGCGTTGCCTGGTGCCATTCGGTCTGCACCACATCTGGAACGTTCCATTCCAGATGCAGATTGGTGAATTCACCAACGCAGCAGGTCAGGTGTTCCACGGCGATATCCCACGTTACATGGCGGGTGACCCAACTGCAGGTAAACTGTCTGGTGGCTTCCTGTTCAAAATGTACGGCCTGCCGGCTGCTGCGATTGCAATCTGGCACTCTGCTAAGCCAGAAAACCGTGCAAAAGTGGGCGGTATCATGATCTCCGCAGCGCTGACCTCGTTCCTGACCGGTATCACCGAGCCGATCGAGTTCTCCTTCATGTTCGTTGCGCCAATCCTGTACATCATCCACGCTGTACTGGCTGGCCTGGCGTTCCCAATCTGTATCCTGCTGGGTATGCGTGACGGTACGTCCTTCTCTCACGGCCTGATCGACTTTATCGTTCTGTCCGGTAACAGCAGCAAGCTGTGGCTGTTCCCAATCGTGGGTGCATGCTACGCCGTTGTTTACTACACCATCTTCCGCGTGCTGATCAAAGCACTGGACCTGAAAACTCCGGGTCGTGAAGATGCAACTGAAGACAGCAAAGCAGGCGCGACCAGCGAAATGGCTCCGGCACTGGTTGCTGCGTTCGGCGGTAAAGAGAACATCACTAACCTGGACGCGTGCATCACTCGTCTGCGTGTGAGCGTTGCCGACGTTGCGAAAGTGGACCAGCCGGGTCTGAAAAAACTGGGTGCAGCGGGCGTGGTTGTTGCAGGTTCGGGCGTTCAGGCTATCTTCGGTACTAAATCCGATAACCTGAAAACCGAAATGGATGAGTACATCCGCAACAGCTAAGCTGTGACCTGGGGAGACTAAGGCAGCCGAATGGCTGCCTTTTTTATTGCTGTGGTTTGTTGTGCCAACACTCAGAAGTCGTAACTTGCGCTCACCGAGACGTTCAGCGGTGCGCCATAAACCACGTAAGAGCCGACGTAATCGTAATACTCTTTGTCAAACAGGTTGTTGACGTTCGCCTGAATAGCAAAATCTTTGGTGACCTGATAGCGGCTGAACAGATTAACCAGTCCGTAGCTGCCTTGCTCTGCGCGGGATTGTCCCGCCGGGCCACCGTCCACATCCGTCCACACTTTGTTCTGCCAGTTTACGCCACCGCCCACCGTCAGCGCCGGCAGCATTGGCAGTTGATAACGGGTAAACAGCTTCATTGTCGTGCGCGGCTGATCGGAACTGACAGCGCTGCCGTTCTTATCTTCCGCAATGTAGCGGGTCGCGCCGAACGTCAGCTGCCAGTTATCGGTCAGGGCGCCGTTCAGCTCGAACTCAATCCCTTTGCTGACCACGCCGTCCAGCGATTCATAAATCGACTCACCGCTCGGCATGTAGGTATAGGTGTTGCTCGCCACGTTATCCTGCTCGATGCGGAAAATCGCCAGCGAGGTGGTCAGACGGGTATTAAACCAGTCTGCTTTAACACCGGCTTCGTAGCTTTTGCCCGTGGTCGGATCGAGATAACGTCCGCTGGCGTCGCGCTTGTCCTGCGGCTGGAAGATGGAGGTATAGCTGACGTAGGTCGACCAGTCTTCGTTGATATCGTAGACCAGGCCCGCGTAAGGCGTTACGTCATCTTCAGTGCTTTCCAGACGGGTGTCAGGAGAGCCCGCCGGGTTATAGCGAATGTTGTAGTTGGTGTAGCGCGCCCCGAGGATCAGGTGCAGCGGGTCAGCCAACGAGAAGCGGGCGGAGGTGTACGCTGAGGACTGGCGAATGTCGTCCTGGCTATAGAGCTTCCACGGCGTCCACTGCGGATCGGCGATATTTCCGTTCCAGTTTTTGAAATTCCCCACGTCCACCATGCCGTACAGCGCATCCGGCATTCTGTTGTCATAGTGGTTGCGCTGTCGGCTGAAACTGCCGCCAAACATCATCTCATGCTGGCGGCCGAAAAGATCGAAGCCGCCGCGCAGGAAGGCATCAACCGCATCCTGTTTGCGTTCACCTCTGTTCCAGCCGCCGTAGCCAACCATGCCCGCCCCGGTCTCTTTTTCCGGATAGCCGGACATATACATCAGCTTGCTGTCGAAGTTGGTCTCCGCGTGCATGCCGTTGACGTGCGCTTCCCAGCCGTTGTCGAAACGCTGGGTCAGGTTAGCAAAGATGCGGGTGCTATCCTTGTCCGAGTAGGCCCAGTCAGGCGCGACGGTCTGGCTGCGATTGTAGTCGGTTTTACTCCCGTCGCTGTACCAGGTCGGCAATCCGCCCCAGGTCGGATCGGCGGTGTGGCTTTCCTGATATTCATACCCTACAGAAAGGGTGGTGCTGTCAGTGACGTCCGCATCCACGACGCCGTAGAGGAACTTCTTCCGGTAGTGGTAGTTATCCACGAAGCTGTCGTTGTCCTGATAGCCCGTAATCAGGCGTCCCCGTACCTTCCCGGACTCTACCAGCGGTGCCTGGAGATCCAGCACGTAGCGCTGCTTGTCCCAGCTGCCGTAGCTGGCCGAGACATTGCCTTTGAACTCATTGCTGTCCGCATGCTTACGCACCATATTGACGTACGCCGCCGGGTTACCGGTGCCGGACATCAGCCCGGTTGCGCCGCGAACCACTTCGATACGGTCGTAAATCGCGGTATCGGCGGCGGTGTCGCCGAAGTTCCACACTTCGCTGATGGAGGTGGGCAGGTCGTCAAAGGCGTAGTTACTGACGAAAAATCCGCGCGAGTAAAAGACGGTACGATCGCTGTCCTGCACCTGCGCCGTTACGCCCGTGGTGTTGGTTAACACCTGGCCGATGGACTGCAGGTTCTGATCCGCCATGCGCTGCTGGGTAATCACGCTGACGGACTGCGGGATATCACGGGGAACCAGCAACAGCTTTGTGCCGGTGGTGGTGGTTTTTACGCTGTAATCCCGGTCCTGACTTGCGGAAGGATCCTGCGTATTGTCAAAACCTCCATCCACGACGACGGTGTCTTCGGTTGCTGATGCAGCGAAAGCGGCGGCTGGCGTCAATGCCATAGCAATACAGGCTGCCAGCAACGAAGGCGTTGCGACAGGCTGACGTTGCCCATCCCTGGTGTGATCAATGAAAGACATTATCAAACCCTTATGAACGGTGAAGAGTGTTTGCGTCAGTCCCACAAATACGGTCTGACGTCGTTTTCTATGTTAAAAATGCGCATGAAAATGCAAATGCGAAATATACGCATTGCCATTAATGCTGTAAACAGATGTGTCGTGCGAAACTGAAATAATGTTTCAGCCCGTTAAGGCACGCGAGCGGTCACTCTTCAGTCAGCTGATGAATATTCAGCAAAGAATTCGGGGGGAGAAGGTTGAAAGGACAGGAGAAACTCGCTCATACTCTTGAATTGTGTCACACAGTCCTCCAGAGAGTGTGTTAACAGCGGACGCACCTAACAAAAAAGGAAAAGGTCATGGCTGAAGAAACAATTTTCAGTAAAATTATTCGCCGCGAAATCCCGTCGGATATCGTCTATCAGGATGAACTGGTAACGGCTTTCCGGGACATTTCCCCTCAGGCACCGACACACATCCTTATCATTCCTAATATTCTGATTCCGACCGTAAACGACGTAAAAACCGAGCACGAAGTGGCGTTAGGTCGTATGCTGACGGTGGCGGCGAAAATTGCCGAGCAGGAAGGCATAGCGGAAGACGGTTATCGTCTGATCATGAACTGTAATCGTCATGGCGGCCAGGAAGTTTATCATATTCACATGCATCTGCTGGGTGGACGTCCGCTGGGACCGATGCTGGCTCACAAAGGTCTGTAACATGTTTAAAGGGCGTATTGCAGCGCTGGTAATGACGATGATGGTTGTGGGGTGCAGCACGCGTCCGGCGATCCCCGTCAGCGATGAACAGACGCTGGTGATGGAATCCTCCGTGCTGGCTGCGGGCATCACGGCGCAACAGCCCGCACTGACCATCAGTGAAATTAAATCTTCTGCCTCCTCTACGCTCTATAACGAAAGAAATGAACCGGTGACGGTCCACTACCGTTTTTTCTGGTATGACGTAAGAGGTCTTGAGATGCACCCGCTGGAGGCGCCGCGTAGCGTCACTCTTCCGGCAAGGTCGTCGGTAACGCTCTATGACAGCGCCAGCTATCTGGGTGCGCATAAGGTGAGACTTTATCTTTATCTCTAAGGGGTGAACCTTGATTAAAAATATGAGCCGTTATGCGCTCGTGACCGCATTCGCACTGTTCCTCGCAGGGTGTGTGACCCGTACAGAACAGCCAGCACCTGTGGAAGAGGCAAAGCCGGGTACCGAGCAGCCGACACCGCCAACGCAGACCCAGCCAACCGTGCCGTCTGTACCGTCTATTCCGTCACAGCCTGGCCCGATTGAACATCAGGACCAGACGTCACAACCTGCGCCGCGCGTGCGCCATTACGACTGGAACGGTGCGATGCAGCCGATGGTCGGTAAAATGCTGCAGGCTCAGGGCGTGACGGCAGGCAGCGTGCTGCTGGTCGATAGCGTGAACAACCGTACCAACGGTTCGCTGAACGCGGGCGAAGCGACAGAAACGCTGCGCAATGCCCTGGCAAACAACGGTAAGTTTACGCTGGTCTCTGCTCAGCAGCTCGCGTTAGCCAAACAGCAGCTGGGCCTGTCGCCGCAGGATAGCCTCGGTACCCGCAGCAAGGCGATTGGCATTGCCCGCAACGTTGGCGCCCAGTATGTGCTGTACTCTAATGCGACCGGTAACGTGAATACCCCAGCCCTGCAGATGCAGCTGATGCTGGTTCAGACAGGCGAAATTATCTGGTCAGGTAAAGGTGCGGTTACGCAACAATAACACCACGCGTGAAGAGATTCTGACGCGTTATTTTCCACAGTACCGCCTTATCGCGCCGCAGGCCCACTCAGGGCTTAGCGGCGCGAGTTGCATTATAGCGCGGGGCGCGCACCGTCTGGTCTTGCGGCAGAACCACGATCCCTTCGCCCCGGCTTTCCAGTTTCGCCGTCAGTTTCGTGCCCTCAAACGCCTTCCGTCGGATCTCGTGCCTGAACCCCGATTTTTCAGCAAGGGCTGGATGGCCGTCGACTATCTGGAGGGGGAGGTGAAAAGCGCGCTGCCGGACAACCCAGCGCTTGCGGCGATGCTGTATCATCTGCACCAGCAACAGCGTCTGGGGTGGCGAATCGCCTTACTTCCACTGCTGGAAAACTACTGGCAACAAGCCTCTCCAGCAAGACGTACCCCAGTGTGGCTTGCGCATCTCAAACGGCTGCGTAAAGCGGGCGAGCCGCAACCGATTCGGCTCTCGCCGTTACATATGGATGTGCACGCCGGGAACATCGTGCATACGCCACAGGGCGCCAGGCTTATCGACTGGGAATATGCCGGAGACGGCGATGTGGCGCTGGAGCTGGCCGCGGTCTGGACGGAAAGTGAAGCCGGGCGGCAGAAACTCATCAGAGAGTATGCCAGCGTTGCGCACTTTAACGCCGATGCGCTGGCACGCCAGGTGAGACGCTGGCGGCCCTGGGTCATCATGCTGATGGCGGGCTGGTTTGAGATGCGTTTGCAGCAGTCCCGAGATAAACACTTTATTGCGCTGGCAGACGATGCCTGGCGCCAGTTACAAACGAAAGGATAAGAGAGGTGAGTGTGGGTCCAGTCATGTTGGATGTAGAAGGGTTTGAGCTGGATGCGGAGGAGCGTGAAATTCTGGCGCATCCGCTGGTGGGCGGCCTGATCCTGTTTACCCGCAACTATCACGATCCGGCGCAACTGCGTGAACTGGTGCGCCAGATCCGCGCCGCGTCGCGCAATCATCTGGTGGTGGCCGTCGATCAGGAAGGCGGCCGCGTGCAGCGTTTTCGCGACGGTTTTACCCGCCTGCCGGCAGCCCAGTCTTTCGCCGCGCTGCTCGGCACGGAAGAGGGTGGGAAACTGGCGCAGGAAGCCGGCTGGCTGATGGCCAGCGAAATGATTGCCATGGATATCGACATCAGCTTTGCCCCGGTGCTGGACGTGGGCCATATCAGCGCCGCGATTGGCGAGCGCTCCTACCATGAAGATCCGCGTATTGCGCTGGCAATGGCGACCCGGTTTATCGACGGGATGCACGATGCGGGAATGAAAACCACCGGGAAACACTTCCCGGGCCACGGGGCGGTGACGGCGGATTCCCACAAAGAGACCCCGCGCGACCCGCGTCCGGAAGCGGAAATTCGCGCCAAAGATATGTCGGTGTTCCGCTCGCTTATCACCGATAACAAGCTGGACGCCATTATGCCCGCGCACGTGATTTACAGCGATGTGGATCCGCGTCCTGCCAGCGGCTCCCCGCACTGGCTGAAAACCGTTCTGCGCCATGAGCTGGGTTTCAACGGCGTGATTTTCTCCGACGATCTGTCGATGGAAGGGGCGGCAATCATGGGCAGCTATGCTGAGCGCGGTCAGGCCTCGCTGGATGCAGGTTGCGATATGATCCTGGTCTGCAATAATCGTAAAGGTGCCGTTAGCGTGTTGGATAACCTGTCACCGATCAATGCAGAGCGTGTTACGCATTTGTATCATAAAGGTTCATTTAGCCGTCAGGAGCTGATGGATTTGGCGCGCTGGAAGTCGGTCAACGCCCGGCTTGAAGACCTGAATGAGCGCTGGCAGGCACATAAAGCCAGCCTGTAAACCCTCCCGGAAGGCGTAGCGTGGTGAGAAGACAATGATCATCTATTTACACGGTTTTGACTCAAACAGTCCTGGTAATCATGAGAAGGTGCTACAGCTGCAGTTTATCGATCCCGATGTACGGCTGATTAGCTACAGTACGCGCCATCCGAAGCATGATATGCAGCATCTGCTCAAAGAGGTGGACAAGATGCTGCAGCTTAACGTCGACGATCGCCCGTTGATTTGCGGCGTGGGGCTGGGCGGCTATTGGGCGGAGCGGATTGGCTTCCTGTGCGACATCCGCCAGGTGGTCTTCAATCCTAACCTTTTCCCGAATGAGAACATGGAAGGCAAAATTGACCGCCCGGAAGAGTATGTCGATATTGCGACCAAGTGCGTGAGCAACTTCCGTGAGAAAAACCGCGATCGCTGTCTGGTGATCCTCTCGCGTAATGATGAAGCACTGAACAGCCATCGGGCCGCAGAGCTGCTGCATCACTATTACGAGATCGTCTGGGACGAAGAGCAGACCCACAAGTTCAAGAACATCTCCCCGCACCTCCAGCGCATCAAAGCCTTTAAAACGCTGGGCTAAACCACAGCCTGCCACTTCAGAAACCCGGTCGCGAATGCGCACCGGGTTTCTTTTTGTCCAGAATTGTCTACTTTTAAGCCATCAAAACTTGATGCATATCAATTTTGGTATGACCAATGCGCCTGACGTGTTATTCTCAATGCACCTGAATGGTTTCAGTGCTGTAACCTGTTGTTAATTAAGGGTTATTTTCATAACTTTTAATTAACAATTGGTTAATAATTTGAGGGGGTCACGTTGACTACGCCATTGAAAAAGATAGTGATTGTAGGCGGTGGTGCTGGCGGGCTGGAGCTGGCCACACAGTTAGGCAAGAAGCTGGGGCGCGGTAAAAAAGCCAAAATCACGCTGGTGGATCGTAACCACAGCCACCTGTGGAAACCGCTGCTGCACGAAGTGGCGACCGGCTCACTGGATGAGGGCGTGGACGCGCTGAGCTATCTGGCGCACGCGCGCAACCATCATTTCCAGTTCCAGCTGGGCTCGGTGGTTGACATCAACCGTGAGAGCAAAACCATTACCCTGGCCGAGCTGCGTGATGAAAAAGGCGAGCTGCTGGTCCCCGAGCGCAAGCTGGCGTATGACACGCTGGTGATGGCGCTCGGCAGTACCTCCAACGACTTCAACACGCCGGGCGTTAAAGAGCACTGTATCTTCCTCGATAACCCGCACCAGGCGCGTCGTTTCCATCAGGAAATGCTGAACCTGTTCCTGAAGTACACCAGCAATCTGGGTGCGAATGGCAAGGTTAACATTGCCATTGTCGGCGGCGGCGCGACAGGCGTTGAGCTGTCCGCAGAGCTACACAATGCGGTTAAACAGCTGCACAGCTACGGTTACAAAGGGTTAACTAACGAAGCGCTGAACGTGACGCTGGTTGAAGCGGGTGAGCGTATTCTGCCTGCGCTGCCTCCGCGCATTTCAGGCGCAGCGCACAATGAACTGACGAAACTGGGCGTGCGCGTCCTGACGCAGACCATGGTGACCAGCGCTGATGAAGGTGGACTGCACACCAAAGACGGCGAGTACATCAAAGCGGATCTGATGGTCTGGGCGGCAGGTATCAAAGCGCCTGACTTTATGAAAGATATCGGTGGTCTGGAGACGAACCGCATTAACCAGCTGGTCACCGAGCCGACGCTGCAAACCACGCGCGACCCTGAAATCTTCGCTATTGGTGACTGTGCCTCCTGCGCGCGTCCTGAAGGGGGCTTCGTGCCGCCGCGCGCTCAGGCCGCGCACCAGATGGCAAGCCTGGTGCTGCACAACATCCTGGCGCAGTACAAAGGCAAGCCAATGAAGGCGTATGTCTATAAAGACCACGGTTCTCTGGTATCGCTGTCAAACTTCTCTACCGTCGGTAGCCTGATGGGTAACCTGATGCGTGGCTCGATGATGGTGGAAGGGCGCATTGCACGCTTCGTGTATATCTCCCTGTACCGTATGCACCAGATCGCGCTGCACGGTTACTTTAAAACGGGCCTGATGATGCTGGTGGGCAGAATCAACCGCGTCATTCGTCCGCGTCTGAAGCTGCACTAATCTTTCACTCCCTCCGGGCCCTCCGGAGGGATTTTTTAGCATATCATGCTGTTCGTCGTGGATTAGGTGCTTAAGAGTTCTCCTAAACACGATATATCCCCACCCAATGTCCACTTTTTGATCCTTTGTCTTATTGGCGAAGCCGCGCCTTCATAGCAGAATTGTTACCAATAGCAACAAAGGAGGAAGTCCCGTGAATAAATCAATGTTGGCGGGTATAGGGATCGGCGTCGCAGCTGCGTTAGGTGTGGCTGCTGTTGCCAGTCTCAACGTTTTAGATCGCGGCCCGCAGTATGCGCAGGTGGTTTCTGCAACGCCTATTAAAGAAACCGTAAAAACCCCACGTCAGGAGTGCCGTAACGTCTCCGTAACCCACCGTCGTCCGGTACAGGATGAAAACCGTATTGCCGGCTCTGTTCTGGGTGCGGTAGCGGGTGGGGTGATTGGTCACCAGTTTGGCGGTGGCCGGGGTAAAGATGTCGCGACCGTGGTCGGCGCGCTGGGTGGCGGCTATGCCGGTAACCAGGTGCAGGGCGCAATGCAGGATAACGATACTTACACCACGACCCAGCAGCGCTGTAAAACCGTCTATGACAAGTCGGAAAAAATGCTGGGCTATGACGTGACCTACAAAATTGGCGATCAGCAGGGCAAAATCCGCATGGATAAAGACCCGGGCACCCAAATTCCACTGGATGGAAACGGCCAGCTGGTACTGAATAACAAAGCGTAAAAAAGATGTTCTCTGAACTTAGCTCCTCAAGCGCTCAGGCTGAGGAGCTTTTTTTTTGCGTCAGATTTTGAGCAGTTCAGGCCACAGGCGCAGCGTGGTGTCGGAAATGTTCTGCAGTTTTTCCCGCGTCGCCCCTTCACGGGCGCTGATCGACATTCCCTGTAAAATACAGCTCAGGTATTGCGCCAGCATCTGAGGCTGGCAGTGTGCGGGAATTTCACCGCGCTGCTGGCGCTGAGCCAGAAATGCGCTGAGCGTCTCCTCCTGCATCGCATGACGCGATTTCACCGTATTGGCGATCTCTTTTGATGCTGCCGCCAGGGTGGCAGAGGTGTTAATCATAAAGCAGCCCGCGGGCGTCTCTTTACTGGTGAAGCAGGTGGCAACGGCGGTAAAGTAATCCCGTAGCGCCTGTTCAACGCTTTTCTCTTCACAAAATAGCTGGGCTTCGTGTTTCGCCGCAAAGCGCGAAATGTACCTGTCCAGCACCGCCCTGAACAGCCCCTCTTTATTGGTAAATTCAGCATAAAGCGTCGGCGCTTTAGCTCCGGTGGCTTCTACCAGATCGGAAAGCGAGGTCGCTTCATACCCATGTTGCCAGAAGAGAGTCATGGCCTTATCAAGCGCTGCATCCCTGTCGAACACTTTTGGTCGGCCACGGCTTTTCTTCACACAACTCGTGACGTCGGTTGTCATTTGCCGTTGGTCCTCTGTTGGTTTGTTGAATGACCATTATAAAAATAAACGCAACCCACCACCAGTGCAGAATGCTTAAAAATAAATTAATCATATATGTATGAAAAATAACAATTTTAAAATTTAATTAATGCTCGTTATAAAAATGTGTTGACGCGTGAGCTGGATCACATTTATTATTTACCTATCGATCGTTAACTAAATAGCTAACGACCAAAAAATTCATCTGCCAAAGGTAAACATTATGAAAAACGTCAAAACCCTCATCGCTGCTGCTGTACTGAGTTCACTCTCTTTCGCAAGCTTTGCTGCTGTACAGGTACAATCTACGCCAGCCGATCAGCATAAAGTCGGGACGATCTCTGCGTCTGCCGGGACTAACCTGGGCTCTCTGGAAGATCAGCTGGCACAAAAAGCGGAAGCAATGGGTGCAAAATCTTACCGCATCACCTCTGTGACCGGTCCTAACACCCTGCACGGCACCGCCGTTATCTACAAATAAGCCGGGCATAAACCCTCATTTATGCCACTGCAATAAAAAACGCCCTGCTTAGCAGGGCGTTTTACTTTCCGTCTTACATGGACTGCTGGATAACATCGTGATGCCGGGTGACATCGGTCGGCATGCCTGACCGCGCTTCCATAGCGCGCTCCATCACCAGGCTATCGGTATCCGCATTCGTTTTGAAGCTCACCATCGTGGCATTCAGGTTAATGGGTAACGTCTGGGGATCATCGCCGATATTTTTTGATAGCGGCTGGTGAATCTCAACCAGCCGCACGCCGCCTGGCTCTTCAGAGACCTTAATCGGCGTATTGATAATATTCACCTTCGTTCCCGGCGTAACGACGTTAAACAGCGTTTTGATATCGTCATCGCGCAGACGAATGCAGCCGGAGCTGACGCGCATGCCGATGCCAAAATCCGCGTTCGTACCGTGCAGCAGGTAAACGCCGCCGTATGCGGCAAGGCGGATCGCGTGATGACCCATCGGGTTATCCGGGCCTGCCGGAACCACGGCAGGAAGATCTATGCCCTGGGCCTTATAGCGGGCGCGAATGTTGGCCGTCGGCGTCCAGGTTGGGTTGGCGCGTTTATCCGAGACGGTGGTGACCATCGTCGGTGTCAGCGTATCGCCGCCCAGTTGACCAATACCGATAGGGTAGACGGTAACCTCATTTTTACCCGGCGGGTAATAGTACAAACGCAACTCCGCCAGGTTGATCACGATCCCCTCGCGCGGGGCATCCGGCAGGATAGTCTGTAACGGAATGGTCAGTACGCTGCCCGCGCGCGGGACGTACGGATCGACGCCGGGGTTCGCCTGCAGCAGGGCCAGAAAACCGACGTTATATTTTTTGGCTATCGCTTCCAGTGAGCCACCATTGTTTTCAACCACATGAAAGCGGTTTTCGCCCACCACCTTGCTGCCGGGCGGGGGAAGGGGCCAGGTGTTTGCCCGCGCAGGAAGCGCAACCGCGACGGTGGCTGCCAGCGCAAACAGGGTTATCCAGCGGGTAAAACGCGAAGAGGTCATCATCACCATAATCCATGTAAATGATAAGGTTATTGTTTTATAAGGGGTTAAAGATAATTATGGCGAATGGGTGTGTCGGGAAGATCGGGTGAAGTGCAAAGAGTTTGTAAATTGTCCCCCCGCCAGCACTGCGCTAACGGGGGGAAGAGCGAGTTACGCGACAGCGTTCTCTTCCAGCTGACGCATAAAGTTACGCACCCAGTCCATGCGCGTTTTGCGCTCCGTCAGCTCCTGGGTAAATTTCAGTCGCGTCGGGCCATCAAGACGGAAATGCTGCGGCTGTTTTTGCAGCAGGCCGATCAGCCACATCGGGTTGACGTGGTTCTTCTCGGCAAATTCAATGACGCCGCCTTTTTCGTTGCCCTCAAGCTTGCGAATGCCCAGCTTCTGCGCCTGCTGGCGCAGGCGCGCGATATCCAGCAGGTTACGCGCAGCATCTGGCAGCAGGCCGAAGCGGTCAATCAGCTCAACCTTAATTTCTTCCAGCTCGTTTTCCGTCTTCGCGCTGGCGATGCGCTTGTAGAACGACAGTCGGGTATTCACGTCCGGAATGAAATCATCCGGCAGCAGGGAAGGCATTCGCAGCTCGACCTCGGTTTGCTGGCTGGTCAAATCTTCCAGAGACGGCTCGCGCCCGGCCTTCAGAGCGTCCACCGCGTTTTCCAGCAGCTCCATATAGAGCGAGAAGCCGATGGTCTCCATGGAGCCGCTCTGGTCCTCACCCAGCAGTTCACCCGCACCGCGGATCTCCAGGTCGTGCGTGGCCAGCGCGAAGCCTGCGCCGAGGTCTTCCAGCGAGGCGATGGCTTCCA
Source organism: Enterobacter cloacae complex sp. P12RS (assembly GCF_014895875.1). Classification (NCBI taxonomy): domain Bacteria; kingdom Pseudomonadati; phylum Pseudomonadota; class Gammaproteobacteria; order Enterobacterales; family Enterobacteriaceae; genus Enterobacter; species Enterobacter cloacae complex sp. P12RS. The sequence continues at coordinate 24,114 of NZ_JADBQO010000008.1, read as the reverse complement.
GGCGCTTTTGCGCGTCGGTGGTCATCGCTTTCGGATGCGGCGTCAGCAGCCAGGCGTAGGCCTGATGGTGCGAACGCCCGACGCGGCCGCGCAGCTGGTGAAGCTGGGCCAGGCCGAAGTGATCCGCGCGTTCGATGATAATCGTGTTCGCCGTTGGAATGTCGATCCCGGTTTCGATGATGGTGGTACACACCAGCACGTTAAAGCGCTGGTGGTGGAAGTCGTTCATCACCCGCTCCAGCTCGCGTTCGCGCATCTGTCCGTGACCGATGGCAACACGCGCTTCCGGTACCAGTTCCGCCAGCCTGTCGGCGGCTTTCTGGATATTTTCGACATCGTTATACAGGTAATAGACCTGACCCCCGCGCAGCACCTCACGCAGAATGGCCTCACGCACCACCAGATTGTCGTACTCGCGGACAAAGGTTTTTACCGCCAGACGACGCGCCGGCGGCGTGGCGATAATCGACAGATCGCGCATGCCGCTCATCGCCATGTTCAGGGTTCGCGGGATCGGCGTCGCGGTCAGGGTCAGGATATCGACGTCGGCGCGCATCGCTTTGATGCGCTCTTTATGTCGCACCCCGAAGCGGTGCTCTTCGTCGACGATCAGCAGCCCCAAATCTTTCCACTTCACGTCGCTTTGCAGCAGCTTGTGGGTGCCGATCAGAATATCGATCTTGCCTTCGCTTGCCTGCTCCAGGATCTGCGTCTGCTCTTTGGTGCTGCGAAAACGCGACAGCATTTCGATGCGTACCGGCCAGTTGGCGAAGCGGTCGCGGAAGTTGTCGAAGTGCTGCTGAGCGAGCAGGGTGGTTGGCACCAGCACCGCCACCTGCTTGTTGTTTTCAACCGCAAGGAAGGCGGCGCGCATCGCCACTTCGGTTTTACCGAAGCCGACGTCGCCGCAGACTAAGCGGTCCATTGCCAGCGGCTGGCACATGTCGCTCAGCACGGCATTGATCGCCTGGGCCTGATCCGGCGTAGTTTCAAACGGGAAGCTGTCGCAGAACAGCTGGTACTGTTCTTTGTCGTGCTTAAAGGCGAAGCCCTCTTTGGCCGCGCGCTGGGCGTAGATATCCAGCAGTTCGGCCGCCACGTCGCGCACTTTTTCCGCCGCTTTCTGGCGTGCACGCGCCCAGGCGTCGCCGCCCAGCTTGTGCAGCGGCGCATTTTCCTCCGCGCCGCCCGCATAGCTGCTGATCAGGTGCAGCGACGAGACCGGTACATAGAGTTTGGCGTCGTTGGCGTAGGTCAGCATCAGGTACTCACCTTTGATACCGCCCGCTTCCAGCGTGGTCATCCCCTGATAGCGGCCAACGCCGTGCTCCAGGTGAACAATCGGCTGGCCTGGATGCAGCTCGGCCAGGTTGCGGATCAGCGTGTCCGGGTTGATGGTCCGACGGCTGTCCTGACGGCGGCGCGCGACGCGCTCGCCCAGCAGGTCGCTTTCGCAAATCAGCGCCAGGTTGTTGAGCGTGTCAATGAACCCGTGCTCGGCGGCGCCAATCATCAGGTAACGACCGTTTCCGGTTGCTTCGCTCAGGCGAAGAATGCGCTTCGGCGCCACCTTAATGCGTCCCAGCAGCTCACCGAGCGCCTCGCGGCGGCCTTCACTCTCAACGGAGAACACCACCGGCCCGGTAAAGGATTCCAGGAACTTGCGCAGATTATCCAGCGGGGATTTCTGCTGCGCTTGAACGGCCAGCTCCGGCAGCGTGCGGAAGGCGAGGTTGGTGTTGGCGGCCTTATCGGCAAGCGAATCGGTTTTCAGCTGCATGCGCGGCCAGCGCTTCAGCTCGGCGTTGAGTTCGTCGGTGCGCAGCCACAGCGCTTCCGGTGGCAGGAGCGGACGCATCGGGTCAACGCCCCGGTTTTCGAAGCGTGCGCGGGTTTCGCTTTCAAAGCGGCTGGCGCTGGCGTCGATATCGCCGGTGTTCACAATCAGCGTATTCGCCGGGAAGTAGCTGAACAGGGCGGGCAGCGGCTCGCTGAAGAACAGCGGCTGCCAGTATTCGATTCCGGCCGGGAGCGTACCTTTGCTGACCTGCTGATAGATATGTTCTGCATCGCGCTTTACGTCGAACCTGTCGCGCCACTGGCTGCGGAACAGCTCGATGGCGGTTTTGTCCGTCGGGAACTCGTGGGCAGGCAGTAAATTGATGGATTCCACCTCTTCCAGCGTGCGCTGGGTGTCGGCATCGAACACGCGCAGGCTGTCGATTTCATCATCAAAGAAATCCAGACGATACGGCTGGTCGCTGCCCATCGGGTAAAGGTCGAGCAGCGCGCCGCGGGTGGCATATTCCCCGTGCTCCATGACCTGATCGACATGGCGATATCCGGCACCGTCAAGCTGGTCTCGCAGGGTGTCGCGAGACAGGCGCTGGCCTTTTTTCATCACCAGCGCGTGGCCGTGCAGATAGCTGTGCGGGCAGACGCGCTGCATCAGGGTATTCACCGGCACAATCAGCACGCCGCGCTGCATGGTCGGGAGTTGATATAGCGTCGACAGGCGCGAGGAGATGATCTCCTGATGCGGGGAGAAACTGTCATACGGCAGCGTTTCCCAGTCGGCCAGGCTGAACACCAGGCTATCGGTGAACTGGCGGATTTCATCGTGCAGGCGCAGGGCGTTTTGCATATCCGGGGCAACCAGCACCACCGGGCCAGGGTGCCGCTCAGCGATTTCTGCCACCAGCGTGGCGCAGGCCGCGCCCGTGAGTTCACCCAACTGGCGCTGGTCGCCCGCTTTGACGGGCAAGGAATAACGATAGTGTTCAGGCATGGCTATGTCAGAGTCTCTTATGGATATACCAACAGTATTGGGGCATATCACTGATACGCAATGTCTTTATTATCCTCGATCGTTTTACATAAGCAAATTGTAACCGCACGGCAGGGCTAAACGCCCCCAAAACGGGGGCGGAGAGGGCATTAACGGGTGGCAGGTGACAGGCTCCGCGCAGACGGAGGAGAGAAGAAAAGGTCCCCGAACAGCGCGGTGGAAATTTTACGCACCCCGAGCCCGGCAAGGGTACAGATAAGCAGGCTGGCAAACGGGTAGATCAGAATTAAGCACAGCTCTGCCCAGACCGGCCAGTAAGCGGCATTCATCTCGCCAATCAGGATCAGGCTGAAGGCCTCAATTAAGATGCGGTGGGTGGTATAGATCGCAATGGTGTTTGAGCCAATCACGTTCAGCAGGTTGTTGGGATGTACGGCATAACGCTGCTCAAGGCTGTAGAACAGCTTCATGATCAACACGATCGACAGCAGAGAAAGCAGGAGAGGAACGTTAGCAAACCACAGCACCACGGAGACGGCCGCGAAAGCGCCAGTAGCCAGCCAGGTGCGGCGCAGGTTGAAACTTTTCATCCACGCCATCAGCTCGGCGCCATACCACGCCCCCAGGCTGTAGTAGATCATGTTGCGTACCACGCTGTTCATTCCCCACCACGGCAGCGGCAGGAAGTTGATCGCGATGCTCGCCAGCGCAAGCAGTCCGAGTACCGGCAGCTTCCAGCGGCTCAGAAGTTTACACAGCGTGAAGTAGACCACCAGAGCATACAGATACCACAGGCTGGTGCTGGCGGTGAGCATGCCCCGCACAAATCCTGCCAGGGAATCGGCGTAGGCCGCGTTCGACGAGGTGGCAAGCTCGCGATCGGGCGCCAGCCAGGCGTTCAGGTGGGTCAGCGCCTGCCATTGCAGAATACCCCACAGCGCCAGCACCCAGACAATACTCCAGATCCGCTTGTCGAGGCTGGTGCGCCAGTCTACCTCATCAATATAACGACGGATCAGATAGCCGGAGATAAAGAAGAAAACCGGCATCCGGAACGGGGCGAGATAGAGGTTAAAATAGACCCAGCATTTGGCGAGGAGACCGGAGAGCGGATGCTGTAGCCCGCTGAGATGAGGATAAAAGGTGATGACCGAGTGGTAAATCACCACCAGACAGATGCACAGCCCTTTTATCTGGTTTATCCATAATGCTTTTTGCTTCATTGTTCGCAACTACCTTATTGCCATAGACGAACGAGCAATTGTTGTTAAACGAAACCGTGATGTAATGGGTAACAGTCTGTATCAGGAGGTTTTTCGGAAAAGGTGGAGGTTGCGAGGCGCGGTTTCAGACATTAGTACCCTGATTTATCTGAATTTTTCGGAAAAATGATTACCAAAGCTTACGGTTTCAGTCATTTACCCTTAACGGATTCGCTTATATACTCGTGGGTCTGCTATCAGCAAACAGACGGACTTCATGTATCAACCTGTCGCACTCTTCATAGGCTTACGTTACATGCGTGGGCGCGCCGCGGACCGCTTCGGTCGCTTTGTCTCCTGGCTTTCGACTATTGGCATTACGCTCGGCGTGATGGCTCTGGTGACGGTGCTTTCCGTCATGAATGGCTTCGAGCGCGAGCTGCAAAACAACATCCTGGGGCTGATGCCGCAGGCCGTTCTCTCATCGAATAACGGTTCCGTTAACCCGCAACAGCTGCCGGAAAGCGCGGCGAAGTTACAGGGTGTCACGCGCGTTGCGCCCTTAACCACTGGCGATGTGGTGCTGCAAAGCGCCCGCAGCGTGGCGGTCGGCGTGATGCTGGGGATTGACCCGGCGCAAAAAGACCCGCTGACGCCGTTCCTGGTTAACGTGAAGCAAACCGATCTGGAAGCCGGAAAATACAACGTGATTCTGGGTGAGCAGCTTGCCGGACAGCTTGGCGTCAACCGCGGCGATCAGCTGCGCGTGATGGTGCCGTCCGCCAGCCAGTTTACGCCAATGGGTCGCCTGCCGAGCCAGCGCCTGTTTAACGTGATTGGTACTTTTGCCGCCAACAGCGAAGTTGACGGCTATCAGATGCTGGTGAACATTCAGGATGCGTCACGCCTGATGCGTTACCCGGCGGGAAATATCACCGGCTGGCGCCTGTGGCTCGATCAGCCCCTGAAGGTCGATACCCTCAGCCAGCAAAAACTGCCGGACGGTACCAAATGGCAGGACTGGCGCGAGCGTAAAGGCGAGCTGTTCCAGGCCGTGCGCATGGAAAAAAACATGATGGGGCTGCTGCTGAGCCTGATCGTCGCCGTGGCTGCATTTAACATCATCACCTCGCTGGGCCTGATGGTGATGGAGAAGCAGGGCGAAGTCGCTATCCTGCAAACCCAGGGTCTGACGCCGCGCCAGATCATGGCGGTCTTTATGGTGCAGGGGGCCAGTGCAGGCATTATCGGCGCGCTGTTGGGCGCCGTGCTCGGCGCGCTGCTTGCCAGCCAGCTTAATAAGTTAATGCCGATCATCGGCGCGCTCCTTGACGGCGCGGCGCTACCGGTGGCTATCGAGCCGCTGCAGGTGGTCGGAATTGCGCTGGCCGCGATGGCCATTGCGCTGCTTTCTACGCTTTACCCTTCCTGGCGCGCTGCCGCCACTCAACCCGCTGAGGCTTTACGTTATGAATAAGATCCTGTTGCAATGCGACAACCTGTCCAAACGCTATCAGGAAGGCACTGTGCAGACTGACGTGCTGCACAATGTGAGCTTCAGCGTGGGCGAGTGCGAGATGATGGCGATTGTCGGCAGCTCCGGCTCGGGCAAAAGTACTCTGCTGCACCTGCTGGGCGGGCTGGACACGCCAACCAACGGCGACGTGATCTTCTCCGGTCAGCCGATGAGTAAAATGTCCTCTGCGGCGAAGGCCGAGCTGCGTAACCGCGAGCTGGGCTTTATCTACCAGTTCCACCACCTGCTGCCGGATTTCACGGCGCTGGAAAACGTGGCGATGCCGCTGCTGATTGGCAAAAAGAAACCGGCAGAGATTAACGCCCGCGCCAGCGATATGCTGAAAGCGGTAGGGCTGGGCCACCGGGGAAATCACCGCCCGTCGGAGCTGTCCGGCGGCGAGCGCCAGCGCGTGGCGATTGCCCGCGCGCTGGTCAACAACCCGCGTCTGGTGCTGGCGGATGAACCGACCGGTAACCTGGACGCGCGCAATGCGGACAGTATCTTCCAGCTTCTCGGCGAGCTGAACGCCTCGCAGGGAACCGCGTTTCTGGTGGTGACTCACGACCTGCAGCTGGCAAAACGCATGGGTCGCCAGCTTGAGATGCGCGACGGCCATCTGAATGCGGAACTGACCCTGATGGGGGCAGAGTAATGGCGTCACCGTTATCGTTACTCATCGGGTTACGCTTTAGCCGCGGCCGCCGTCGCGGCGGTATGGTGTCGCTGATCTCCGTGATCTCCACCATCGGTATTGCGCTGGGCGTGGCGGTCCTGATTGTCGGCTTAAGCGCCATGAACGGCTTTGAGCGCGAACTGAATAACCGCATTCTGGCGGTGGTGCCGCACGGGGAGATCGAGCCGGTTAACCAGCCGTGGGCCAACTGGAGCGATGCGCTCGCCAAAGTGGAAAAAGTGCCGGGCATTGCCGCGGCCGCGCCATACATTAACTTTACCGGGCTGGTGGAGAGCGGGGTAAACCTGCGCGCCATTCAGGTGAAAGGGGTGAATCCGGCCCAGGAGGAGCGGCTCAGCGCGCTGCCGAAATATGTGCAGAACGGCGCGTGGGCGAACTTTAAGGCCGGCGAGCAGCAGATCATTATGGGTAAAGGCGTTGCCGATGCCCTGAAGGTGAAGCAGGGCGACTGGGTGTCAATCATGATCCCGAATGCCAGCGCCGATCACAAACTGCAGCAGCCAAAACGCGTGCGCCTGCACGTCACCGGTATTCTTCAGCTGAGCGGCCAGCTTGACCATAGCTTTGCGATGGTTCCGCTGGAAGATGCGCGCCAGTATCTCGACATGGGCGACAGCGTGACGGGCATTGCCATTAAGGTGAACGACGTCTTTAACGCCAACAAACTGGTGCGTGATGCCGGCAGCGTGACCAATAACTATGTCTACATCAAAAGCTGGATCGGCACTTACGGCTATATGTACCGTGATATCCAGATGATCCGTGCGATCATGTATCTGGCGATGGTGCTGGTGATAGGCGTGGCGTGCTTTAATATCGTCTCGACGCTGGTAATGGCGGTTAAGGACAAGAGCGGCGACATCGCCGTGTTGCGTACCCTTGGGGCAAAAGACGGTCTTATTCGCGCCATCTTTGTCTGGTACGGTTTGCTGGCAGGGCTGTTCGGCAGCCTTTGCGGCGTGGTGATTGGCGTGGTGGTTTCTCTGCAGCTGACGCCGATTATCAACGGCATTGAAAAGCTTATTGGTCACCAGTTCCTGTCCGGTGACATCTATTTTATTGACTTCCTGCCGTCTGAACTGCACTGGCTGGACGTTTTTTATGTGCTGGTTACAGCACTTTTACTGAGTCTGCTGGCAAGCTGGTATCCGGCGCGTCGCGCAAGCCGAATTGATCCGGCGAGGGTATTAAGTGGCCAGTAATTACGTCATGATCTAGCGGCTCTCGGGTCGCCAGATCGAAAGAGGAATGCGTTATGTATTATGGATTTGATATTGGCGGCACCAAGATTGCGCTCGGCGTGTTTGATAAAGACCTCAAACTGCAGTGGGAAACCCGCGTTCCCACGCCGCGCGAAAGCTACGATGAATTTTTAACCGCCATTACTGCGCTGGTGGCGCAGGCGGATGAACGCTTTGGCGTGAAAGGCAGCGTCGGCATCGGTATTCCGGGGATGCCGGAAACCGATGATGGCACGCTGTATGCCGCCAACGTGCCTGCCGCCAGCGGTAAACCGCTCCGCGCCGACCTCTCGGCCCTCCTAGAACGCGACGTGCGTTTAGATAACGATGCCAACTGCTTTGCCCTCTCTGAAGCCTGGGACGATGAATTCCGCCGCTATCCGCTGGTGATGGGGCTGATCCTCGGTACCGGCGTAGGCGGGGGGATTGTCATCAACGGCAAGCCGATTACCGGGCGCAGCTACATCACCGGGGAGTTTGGTCATATCCGTCTCCCGGTGGATGCGCTGGAGGTGGTAGGGCGTGATTTCCCGCTGACCCGCTGCGGCTGCGGCCAGCACGGCTGTATCGAGAACTATCTCTCAGGACGCGGGTTTGCATGGCTTTACGAACACTTCTATCATCAGAAACTTGAGGCCCCTCAAATTATTACCCTGTGGGAGCAGGGGGATGCGCAGGCGCGTGAACACGTCGAGCGCTATCTGGATCTGCTGGCGGTGTGTCTGGGAAATATTCTCACCATCGTCGACCCGGATCTGCTGGTGATCGGGGGAGGGCTGTCAAACTTTACTGCGATTACGGAACGGTTGTCCGGGCGTCTGCCCCGACATTTATTGCCGGTCGCCCGCGTGCCGCGCATTGAACGCGCGCGACACGGGGACGCGGGAGGCATGCGCGGAGCCGCATTCCTTCATCTCACCGATTAGTTTACGAGGTCTTTATGCTGTCGCGTCGCCAGGGTCGACTCAGCCGTTTTCGCAAAAACAAACGCCGCTTACGAGAGCGCTTGCGCCAGCGGATCTTTTTCAGAGACAGAATCATGCCTGAAGCGATGGATAAACCCAGAGTGGTGGTACTGACCGGAGCGGGGATCTCCGCCGAGTCAGGAATTCAAACCTTCCGTGCGGCAGACGGGCTGTGGGAAGAGCACCGCGTCGAGGACGTGGCGACGCCGGAAGGCTTTGCCCGCGATCCGGATCTCGTGCAGGCGTTTTACAACGCTCGCCGTCGGCAGCTTCAGCAGCCTGAGATTGCGCCAAACGCGGCGCATCTGGCGCTGGCGAAGCTGGAAGAGGCGCTCGGGGACCGCTTTCTGCTGGTGACGCAGAATATCGACAACCTGCACGAGCGGGCAGGTAACAAGAACATCATCCACATGCATGGCGAGCTGCTTAAAGTTCGCTGCGCCTGGAGCGGCCAGGTGCTGGACTGGAAAGAGGACGTGCTGCCAGAGGACAAGTGCCACTGCTGCCAGTTCCCGTCGCGCCTGCGTCCGCACGTGGTCTGGTTTGGCGAAATGCCGCTGGGGATGGATGAGATCTACAGCGCGCTGGCGATGGCGGACGTGTTTATCGCTATTGGCACATCAGGGCACGTTTACCCGGCGGCGGGGTTTGTTCACGAAGCGCGACTGCACGGGGCGCATACGGTGGAGCTCAATCTGGAGCCGAGCCAGGTGGGCAGCGAGTTTGAAGAGAAGCAATATGGCCTGGCGAGCGAGGTGGTGCCAGCGTTTGTAGATAAGCTTCTGAAGGGGCTGTAAGAGTAACGGGCGACGTTGCGTCGCCCGTTATGTATTGCATTAACGACCTGCTTTTAACTTCTGATAATACTCTTCGTAAAGGCGGCTCGCGTCGCCTACATCGTTCTGCCATTCTCCTTTGCTGATGGTTTCGGCATCCGGATAGAGTGACTTATCGTTAGCCACGTCAGGCTTCAGCAGCTTGCGGGCGGCCAGGTTTGGCGTCGGGTAGCCAATCGTCTCGGCTACCTGTTTCGCCACGTCCGGACGCAGCAGGAAATTAATCAGCTTCAGCGCACCGTCCACGTTCTTCGCGTTGGCCGGGATCGCGAGGCTATCCATCCAGAAGATCCCGCCTTCCTTCGGCCAGACCACCTCCAGCGGCGTCCCGGCCTGACGGGCAACATACGCAGAGCCGTTCCACACCATCCCCAGGTTTACTTCGCCTTCCATATACGGGTTTGCCGGGTTATCAGAGTTGAATGCCGCCACGTTAGGCATCAGCTTTTTCAGCTCGTTGTAAGCCGCGTCGATCTCTTTCGGATCGGTGGTGTTACCGGAATAGCCAAGTTTACGCAGCGCGATCTGGAACACTTCACGCGCGTCATCGGTTAACAGCAGGCTGCCTTTGTATTCCGGTTTCCACAGATCCGCCCAGCCGGTGACCGTTTTCGGATCGATGGCCTCGCTGTTCACGCCAATCGCCGTCGCGCCCCAGATGTACGGAATGGAGTAGTCGTTATTCGGGTCGAAAGGCTTGTTGAGCATCTCAGGATCGAGGTTTGAAAAATTAGTTAGCTTCGTTTTGTCGATCTTCTGGATCATGCCCTCTTTGCGCATTTTGTCGACAAAGTACGTGGAAGGAACCACCAGATCGTAGGCGCCGTCCTTGTAGGTTTTGAGCTTGGCGTACATGGTTTCATTCGACTCGTAGGTCGAGTAGATCACCTTGATGCCCGTCTCCTTTGTGAACTGTTCCAACAGGCCCGGCGGCACGTATTCCGTCCAGTTGTAGAAGTAGAGCGTTTTGCTGTCATCAGCGTGCGCGGCACCCATGCCAAGCACCAGCGCCGCAGCGGCGAGCATTTTTTTCATTTCATTGTCCCCTGAGATTTTGTTTTATCACGAGCAAGAACCTGGCTGGCGATCACCAGAACCAGCGAAAACAGCAGCAGTATGGTCGCCAGCGCGTTCACCTCCGGTGAGACGCCAACTTTTACCATCGAATAGATCTTCAACGGCAGAATTTCGTAGCTCGGCCCGGTCACGAAGGAGGAAACCACGACGTCATCCATCGACAGGGTAAAGCTGAGCAGCCATCCGGCGGCGACGGCAGGCATCGCCAGCGGCAGGATGATTTTGCGCAGGATGATCGTCTCGCTGGCACCCAGATCTTTCGCCGCTTCCAGCATGCGCACGTCGAACCCTTTCAGACGCGCGTAGACGGTGACCACCACAAACGGCAGGCAGAAGGTGATATGGGAAAACAGCAGCGACCAGAAGCCAAGCTGTACGCCCAGCAGCATAAACAGCACCAGCAGCGAAATCGCCATCACGATGTCCGGCGACATCATCACTACAAACAGCATGCCGCTGACGAACGGCTTGCCGCGAAAACGGTAGCGATACAGCGCCACGGCGGTCAGCGAGCCAATCAGCGTGGCGAAGGTGGCGGAAACGATCGCCATCGTCAGCGAGTGCTGTGCGGCCTGCAGCAGGCTGTCATTGTTCATCAGCAGGCTGTACCAGTTGGTGGTAAACCCCTGCCAGTTGATCCCGAACCGCGAGCTGTTAAACGAGTTCACGATCAAAATGATAATCGGGATATAAAGGTAAGCGTAAATGGCGGTCATAAAACCGCCGCGAAGCAGTCGACCGATCATTCGAGTTCCACCTTCTTGTTGAGCAGGCGAGAAGCGCGCCAGTAGACCAGCAGCATCAGCCCCATCACCACCGTGAGCGTAATGCTGGTCGCGGAGCCGAACGGCCAGTCGCGAATGTTCAGGAACTGGCTCTTAATCACGTTGCCGATAAGCAGGTTTTTCGCCCCGCCCATCAGGTCAGACACGTAGAACAGGCCCATCGCCGGGAGCATCACCAGCAGACAGCCCGCAATAATACCGGGCATGGTCAGCGGAATGATAATGCGGATAAAGGTCTGCAGCTTGCTGGCCCCCAGATCTTTTGCCGCTTCCAGCAGCGGTTTATCGAGCTTCTCAATGCTGGAGTAGAGCGGCATCACCATAAACGGCAGCAGGATATAGACCAGGCCAATGATTACCGCACCTGGGGTAAACATGATGCGCACTGGCGTATCAATCACGCCCAGCCACAGCAGAAACGCGTTGAGGTAGCCTTTGGTGCTGAGGAAGATTTTCAGCCCGTAGATGCGAATCAGCGAGTTGGTCCAGAACGGCACAATCAGCAGAAACAGCAGCAGCGGGCGCACCTTTTGCGGCAGTCCCGCCAGGAACCATGCGAAAGGGTACCCCAGCAGCAGGCAGGCCACGGTGGCAATCAGCGCCATATTGAGCGAGTGCAACAGCACGTCGAAATAGAGCGGATCGAGCAGGCGCGCGTAGTTGTCCAGCGTAAAGACCAGCGAAACGAAGTTTGCATCGTCGCGGGTCAGGAAGCTGGTGGCGATGATCATCAGGTTGGGTAAAAAGACAAATAACACAAGCCAACCGACGATAGTGGCAATGACCACCTTCTGGAACTTACTTGTGTTCTTCATCAGCCAGCACAACCTCCCAGCTTTCTACCCAGTTGATAACCATTTTCTGGTCAAGAGAGTGGTCAAAGTCAGGATCGTCCTCGTTAAAGAATTCGCTGACCATCACCATTTTGCCGTTCTCCAGTTCCACAACGGACTCGAGGGTCATCCCTTTATAGTTACGTTCGCGAACGTAACCGATCAGACCTTCGACGTCGGCCGTGTCGTGGATCTCATCAACGCGGAGATCTTCCGGGCGCAGCAGGACGTTGAGTTTTTGTCCTTTCTCGACGGCAAAGTTCACGGTGATAATGCAGTCGCGTCCCTCGACGTTCGCGCGAACGCGCTGTGCATCCAGACGCTCAAGTACGGTGGCGTTGAAGATATTGATCTCGCCAATAAAGCTCGCGACAAACAGGTTTTTCGGCTCTTCGTAAATTTCACGCGGCGTACCGTCCTGCTCAATCTTACCGTCACGCATTACCACGATACGGTCTGACATGGTCAGCGCCTCTTCCTGATCGTGGGTGACAAAGACAAAGGTAATACCGAGCTTGCGCTGTAGCGCTTTCAGCTCGTTCTGCATCTGCTTGCGCAGCTTGTAATCTAGCGCGGAGAGGGATTCATCCAGCAGAAGCAGGCGCGGTTTATTGACGACCGCGCGGGCAATGGCCACGCGCTGCTGCTGACCGCCGGAGAGCTGGTGGGGCTTTCGCTGGGCAAACGTCTCCAACTGAACCATGCGCAGGGCTTCGGTGACGCGCGGTTCGATCTCATTAGCCGGGGTTTTTTGCATCCGCAAGCCAAACGCCACGTTCTCAAACACGGTCATGTGCGGGAACAGGGCGTAGCTCTGAAAAACGGTATTGACGTGGCGATCTTCGGCAGGAACCTGGGTTATGTCCTGGTTCTCAAGATGGATGCGGCCATTATCAACGCTTTCCAGCCCGGCGATAAGGCGCAGTACGGTAGTTTTGCCGCAGCCGGAAGGGCCAAGCAGCGTAAGAAACTCACCATCATTGATGGTCAGGTTGAGGTCGGAAATGACGTCTTTGCCATCAAAGCTTTTACGAATTCGTTCCAGTTGCACCAGCGGTGAACGAGAACGGGATTGTGTATTCAATTTTTGCGCTGTCCCATATAGACGCCTCAGGCAGCAGACTGAAGCGGGGTTTGTGTGTAACCACCTTGGTGACTCGTAATGAGGGCGGACATTCTACGGCAATCCCCCGTAATCGCCAATCCTTGTCACTGATTCATAAGCTACATTTATTAACGCATAAAGATATAAACGTAAAAAGTTCTCGTTTGCGGGATAAAAGTGACCTGACGCAATATTTGCGTTTTGATGCTTACTGATAATGTTGTCACAAAAAGTGAGGGTGACTGCATGGATAAATTACTTGAGCGTTTTTTACAGTATGTTTCGCTGGATACCCAATCTAAGCCGGGTGTCCGCCAGGTGCCAAGCACCGAAGGCCAGTGGAAGTTGTTAAACCTGCTTAAAGAGCAGCTTGAGGCCATGGGGCTGGTCAACGTCACGTTAAGCGAAAAAGGCACTGTGATGGGAACGCTGCCGGCGAATGTGCCGGGTGATATTCCGGCGATTGGCTTTATTTCTCATGTCGATACCTCACCTGATTTTAGCGGCAAACACGTGAACCCGCAGATCGTGGAAAACTACCGCGGCGGTGATATCGCGCTGGGGATTGGCGACGAAGTGCTGTCGCCGGTGATGTTCCCGGTGCTGCACCAGTTGCTCGGCCAGACGCTGATCACCACCGACGGCAAAACGCTGCTGGGGGCGGATGACAAGGCGGGCATCGCGGAAATCATGACGGCGCTGGCAGTGCTGAAAGGTAAAAACATCCCGCACGGGGACATCCGCGTTGCTTTTACCCCAGATGAAGAGGTAGGTAAGGGCGCGAAGCACTTCGACGTGGACGCTTTTAACGCGCAGTGGGCGTATACCGTCGACGGCGGTGGCGTGGGCGAGCTGGAGTATGAAAACTTCAACGCGGCGTCGGTGACCATAAAAATTGTCGGAAACAACGTTCACCCCGGGTCTGCCAAAGGGGTGATGGTGAACGCGCTGTCGCTGGCGTCGCGTATTCATGCGGAAGTCCCGGCGGAAGAGAGCCCTGAACAGACAGAGGGGTACGAGGGCTTTTATCACCTCACCAGCATCAAAGGCACCGTGGACAGCGCGCAGATGCACTACATCATCCGCGATTTTGACCGTAAAGCTTTTGAGGCGCGCAAGCGCAAAATGATGGAGATCGCCAAGAAGGTTGGGAAGGGATTGCATCCTGACTGCTATATTGAGCTGATCATTGAAGACAGCTATTACAATATGCGCGACAAGGTGATGGCCCATCCGCACATTCTGGATATCGCCCAGCAGGCGATGCGAGACTGCGATATTGAACCGGTCTTAAAACCGATTCGCGGCGGCACTGACGGCTCGCAGCTATCGTTTATGGGGCTACCGTGCCCGAACCTGTTTACCGGTGGCTATAACTACCACGGCAAGCATGAGTTTGTGACGCTGGAAGGGATGGAAAAGGCGGTGAAGGTGATTGTGCGCATAGCCGAGTTAACCGCGAAGCGGTAAGAAAAAGCCCGGTGGCGAAGCGCCACCGGGCAAATATCACAACTCAGTCCTCAAAGAACCAGTACCCGCTGTTGACCAGCGCGGCCAGCATCGCGAGGAAGGATGGGTCTTCCAGCGCGTCGCCAAAGGTTTCTGCAGTCAGTACCATATGGCTGGCAATGGCTTCCAGCGCCGGGCGGTGCGGGGAGTCGAGCTTCTCACCGTTGACGAAGACCTCTTCACCAATGCGCAGCACGCGTAATCCGCCCAGACGAACCAGCTTGTCACCCTGCTGCAGCGCATCATAGATCTCATCTGCCTGATACGGCGGCTCCGGCGGTGCAACGTCCAGCTCGTGACGTGACTGGCTAATAAATTCGCCAAACCACTGCCTGAAATGTTCCGGCTGGTTGATCAGATCCAGCATCATGCCGCGCAGCTTATCCAGCTCTTCTGGCACGATGTCTGCCGGATGCTCGCGTGCAGGCACATCCGGATCGCTGTAGCGATAGCTTCCCAGCTCGCGCTGCAGGACATAGTCGGCAAAGCCGCTGATCATCTCGCGGCCGCTCGGCGCGCGGAACCCGACAGAGTAGTTCAGCGAGTTCTCCAGGGAGTAACCTTCGTGAGGGAATCCTGGCGGAATGTAGAGAATATCGCCTGGCTCCAGCTCTTCGTCGATAATGCCTTCGAACGGATCCACCTGAAGCAGATCCGGGTGCGGGCAGTGCTGCTTCATCGGCACTTTTTCGCCCACGCGCCAGCGGCGGCGGCCCGTGCCCTGAATGATAAACACGTCGTACTGGTCCAGATGCGGACCCACGCCGCCGCCAGGTACGGAGAAGGAGATCATCAGATCGTCCATTCGCCAGTCGGGCAGGGCGCGGAACGGGCGCATTAGCGCGGCAGTCGGCTCGTGCCAGTGGTTAACCGCCTGCACCAGCAGCGACCAGTTGCTTTCGCCGAGATGATCGTAGCTTTCGAAAGGACCGTGGCTGACCTGCCATTTCCCGTCCTGGTGGCTGACCAGACGGCTGTCGACTTCGTTTTCCATGGCCAGACCGGCCAGCTCGTCAGGTGAGATAGGGTCGACAAAGTTGCTGAACCCGCGTTTCAGAACCACCGGGCGCTTTTGCCAGTAACGTTCAATAAACTCGGGCCAGTTAAGTGTTAAATGATAATCCATATTTTTTTTTCCGCAGGCTCTTACTGACTCGGATTATAACGGAAGCTCAGCCCCCCGGCTGCGAGATCCTCGCATTTTTCACATAACGGGTTAACTATCGTCCGATGTGGGCTGCTGACGACCAAAAATCACTTCCATTCTGGCCCCGCCGAGCAAGCTTTCGCTGGTTTCGATTTTTCCGTCATACTGGTCGACAATCTCGCGGGCGACGGCTAAACCCACGCCCTGACCGGGGCGCAGCGTATCCGCTCGCTGACCGCGATCGAACACCACATCACGTTTATTAAGCGGGATCCCGGGGCCATCATCCTCAACGATAATGTGTAACTCGTTATCCGTCTGGCGCGCCGATACTTCAACAAACTCCAGGCAGTATTTACAGGCGTTATCCAGCAGGTTCCCCATCACTTCCATAAAGTCATTTTTTTCGCCAACAAAGCTAATTTCAGGCGAAATGTCGAGGCTGATGTTGACCCCTTTACGCTGATACACCTTGTTAAGGGCGGACGTGAGATTATCCAGCAGCGGGGCCACCGGGTGCAGCTCGCGGCTCAGGAGCGCGCTGCCGGAACGCATGCTGGCGCGGTGCAGATAGTAGCCAATTTGCTGCGAGATTCGGCTGATTTGTTCCAGCATCACCGGCTCGGCATCGTCGACGCTCAGCCTTGAGCTGCGCATGGAACGCAGGGTGCTTTGCATTACGGCCAGCGGCGTTTTCAGGCTGTGGGTGAGGTCGGTCAGGGTCGTACGGTACTTATCATAGCGTTCACGCTCGCTTTTCAGCAGGCGATTGAGGTTACGCACCAGGCTGGTCAGCTCACGGGTGGTTTCCGGATTGAGCTTTTCACGATGATGTTCCTCAAGCTCGCGCACCTCTCGCGCCAGGGACTCAATAGGGCGCAAGCTCCACCACGCCGCCACCCAAAGCAGCGGGATCACCAGCAGCAGGTTTGCGGCCAGAACATAAACGAACCAGCCCCAGACCTTATAGGAACGTTTTAGCTCAACCGGAATGGTGTCGATCACCACAATGGTTAACTGTGGCATGTTCATGGTCGCCGGGTAGATATTGATCGCCACTGAGTGCGTCATTTCCGTCTCGGCGTCGTCAGCCCGGATTTCATTGAGCTTTTGCTGCATCGAGCGATCTTCGCGAATCAGCGTGCTGGTGGTATTGAGATCGGCTTCTATCTCATGAAACCCGTTGGTTTTGAGCCACTCCGGACGAATGCTTTTCGCCAGCCACGGAATATCGCGTTGCGCCCAAAGCAACTTTCCCTTTTCATTGTAAATCAGGGCTAAAGTAGGACTCTGTTGATCCAGGTTCTCCGGCATTTCAACGGTGATGTGGTTGTCTTCCCATGTGGCCAGGGTATAAAACAGATTACTTTCGCCGCGTAACAGTCGAAAGGTCGTTTTATCGAAGCTGACGCTGTAGCCCACCAGGGCGACCAGACCGTAGGAGAGCGACAGCACCAGCACCACCGCGGCCGTTGCCAGTAAAAAACGAACCCGCAGCGAGAGGGGCAGAATGTGGCGCAAAATCCGTCTCATTTAGCGTAATTCGAACAGGTAGCCCTGGCCGCGGACGGTCGTAATCACGTCCTGCGGATACTGCGCCTGAATTTTCTTACGCAAACGGCCCATCAGCACGTCGATGGTGTGACTCTCGCGCAGCTCAGCATCAGGGTAGAGCTGGAGCATTAAGGAGTCTTTGCTCACTACTTTTCCGCTGTTACGGATCAGCGTTTCCATAATGGTGTATTCGAACGCGGTGAGCTTGATCACTTCATCGTTAATCGACAGCTCGCGACGGGAGAGATCCACCTGGAAAGGCGGAATGGAGATAACCTGTGAAGCCAGCCCGCTGTTGCGGCGTAACAGCGCCTGCATGCGCGCCGCCACTTCTTCAATGTGAAACGGTTTGGTGACGTAATCATCCGCACCGGCGCTGAGCACTTCAACTTTGTCCTGCCACCCTTCGCGGGCGGTGAGAACCAGAACTGGCAGGGAAACGTCATGGCTGCGCCAGCGACGAATTAACGACAGGCCGTCTTCATCAGGCAGGCCTAAATCGACAATGGCGATGTCCGGCAGGTGTTCATTGAGATAATAATCGGCTTCTTTTGCATCTTCAGCATCATCCACCTGATGTCCCATCTCCTGAAGCTGAACCTTCAGGTGGTGGCGTAGCAATGCGTTATCCTCAACAACCAGTACGCGCATCATCTTTTCTCCCAGAATAAATAGTATGAATAGTTTAACGCTGATTATGTTGCTGTGGGGATAAACATTCAGTAAACCGGGGAAAAGCAACCCCCTTTCCGGGCGGAAAGGGGGGGAAGGAACATTACTTCAGCTCATCAACCATGGTGATGGCGCGGCCAATGTAATTCGCCGGAGTCATGGCCTTCAGGCGGGTTTTCTCTTCTTCCGGCAGTGCCAGACCGTCGATAAACTGTTTCATGCCTTCGGCATCGACGCGTTTACCGCGGGTCAGCTCTTTCAGCTTCTCGTACGGTTTTTCGATACCGTAGCGGCGCATCACGGTCTGAATCGGCTCTGCCAATACTTCCCAGTTGTGATCCAGCTCGTCCAGAAGACGGTCACGGTTCACTTCGAGCTTACTCACGCCCTTGAGGGTGGACTGATACGCGATCAGCGCGTAGCCAATGCCCACGCCCAGGTTACGCAGCACGGTGGAATCGGTCAGGTCGCGCTGCCAGCGGGAAACCGGCAGCTTGCTCGCCATATGCTGCAGCACGGCATTCGCCAGGCCCAGATTGCCTTCGGAGTTTTCGAAGTCGATTGGGTTCACTTTGTGCGGCATGGTGGAGGAGCCAATTTCTCCGGCGATGGTCTTCTGCTTGAAGTGGTTCAGCGCGATGTAGCCCCACACGTCGCGATCGAAGTCGATCAGGATGGTGTTGAAGCGCGCGATGCAGTCAAACAGCTCTGCAATGTAGTCGTGCGGCTCAATCTGGGTGGTGTACGGGTTCCACTGGATCCCCAGAGAGGTCACGAACTCTTCGCTGAACTGATGCCAGTCCACTTCCGGGTACGCGGCAATGTGGGCATTGTAGTTACCGACCGCGCCGTTGATTTTACCCAGAATTTCAACCTGCTCCAGCTGACGGTATTGGCGCTCCATCCGGTACGCCACGTTCGCCATCTCTTTACCCATCGTGGATGGGGTGGCTGGCTGGCCGTGAGTACGGGAAAGCAGCGGAATGTCGCGGTATTCCACGGACAGCGCTTTCACCGCGTCGATGATTTTACGCCAGTAAGGCAGCACCACTTCTTTACGCGCGGTGGAGAGCATCAGCGCGTGAGACAGGTTATTGATATCTTCGGACGTACAGGCGAAGTGAATGAACTCGGATACCGCATGCAGGGCCGGGACGCTTTCCACTTTCTCTTTCAGGAAGTACTCAACCGCTTTCACGTCGTGGTTGGTGGTGCGTTCAATGGTCTTAATGCGCGCGGCATCTTCTTCGCTAAACTCAGCAACGATTTTATCAAGGTAATCGTTTGCCTTTTCGTCAAAAGCAGGAACTTCCTTGATTGCTGCCTGGGCGGCCAGCTTCTGCAGCCAGCGTACTTCAACCTGAACACGGAACTTCAGCAAACCATATTCGCTGAAGATCCCGCGCAGCGCGCTGACTTTATCGCCGTAGCGTCCATCGACAGGGGATACGGCGGTCAGTGAGGATAATTCCATAATTCGCAACTCCGGGAGGTTAACAATGAGCAAGAATTTGTTTTGCCTGAGTGGTCAGGCGATTACGAGAAAACATTAACTGCAGGCGGCCACCGCCAACCTGATGCCACAGCACGGCGGCGCGGATCCCAGCCAGCAGGGAAGCGCGGACCTTCGCCTGCACCTGAGGGCTTTGCAGTACGGCAGGGGAGCCGGTGACCTGAATGCGCGGGCCCAGCGGGCTGATGACATCAACGTAAATGCCCGCCATGGCGCTCAGCAGCGTTTCAGACTGCAGGTCAAAATGGTCGAGCTGACGCTGTAGCCCGGCGATGCGATCGCCCAGGGTATTGAGCGCGCCTTTCGCCGCGCTCAGCTTACGCTCAAGCACCATCAGGCTTAAGGTGTAGCGGGTCAGTTCCGCGTTTAACCCCTGACGGCTACTGGCGTTAAGCACGCCAAGCAGGGTTTCAAGACCGAGACGAAGATTGGTTTCGCTGCCGCCGAACACGCCCAGGGTTGAACCGGGGTTGAGGTCGATAACGCTGTTGAGCGAAACGTGCAGGGCATCAGCGTCACAGTGACCCTGATGCGCCAGCTGTTGCACCAGACGAGCAGACTGGCAAATTCCTGCCAGCGCCAGGGTGATGTCATAATAATTCTTCGCCACACGGTCTCCTTTATGTGTGCAATCGGTTAAACAGCGGGCAGCGGCAGGCGCTGTTCAATGATCCCGCCGCCCAGGCAGATTTCGCCGCTGTAGAAGACAGCAGACTGGCCCGGGGTAACGGCGGCGACCGGCTCGTCGAAACGGACGTCAATACGGTCGTCATCAAGCGCGGTGATGGTGCAAGGAATATCGGTCTGGCGGTAGCGCGTTTTCACCGTGCAGCGCAGCGTGCCTTTCAGGGGCTCGCGATCGACCCAGTGCAACTGCTGTGCGATAAGGCCAACGGACATCAGACGCGGGTGGTCGTGACCCTGAGCCACCACCAGAATATTGTTTTCGACGTCTTTGTCGACCACGTACCACGGATCTTCGCTGCCTTCTTTCGTCCCACCAATACCCAGGCCTTTACGCTGGCCTAAGGTGTGGTACATCAGCCCCTGATGCTGACCAATCTCGTCGCCATCAACGGTGACAATTTTACCTGGCTGTGCAGGCAGGTAGCGGCCCAGGAAATCACGGAATTTGCGCTCGCCGATAAAGCAGATACCGGTGGAGTCTTTTTTCTTCGCGGTGATCAGGTCCAGCTCTTCGGCAATTTTACGCACTTCCGGCTTTTCCAGTTCGCCGACCGGGAACAGGCTTTGCGCAATCTGTTCGTGGCTCAGCGTATAAAGGAAGTAGCTCTGATCTTTATTGCCGTCGAGGCCGCGCAGCAGCTGGCTTTTGCCATTCACGTCCGCACGACGCACGTAGTGACCGGTCGCAATGTAGTCAGCGCCCAGATCTTCCGCGGCGAATTCCAGGAAGGCTTTAAATTTGATCTCTTTGTTGCACAGAATATCCGGGTTCGGGGTACGGCCCGCTTTGTACTCTTCAAGGAACAGTTCAAAGACGTTGTCCCAGTATTCTGCGGCAAAGTTAACGGTGTGCAGTTCAATGCCGAGCTTGTCGCATACGGCCTGTGCGTCGGCGAGATCCGCTGCGGCAGTGCAGTATTCCTCGCCATCGTCTTCCTCCCAGTTCTTCATGAACAGGCCCTCCACCTTATAGCCCTGTTGCTGCAACAGGTAGGCGGAAACGGAGGAATCGACACCGCCGGACATGCCGACGATCACTTTTTTCTGGCTGTTATCTGACATGGAATACTCACGACATTGAACTTCAAGGCGGCGTATTCTATCACGCCCCCCCACCGTTGACACCCTCTGTAAACGGCCAGTTAAATTCTCCGATGACACCCAGCGGCAGGCGTGCGCCTGACTGCCAGCAGCGGATGCTTTCCGCAACCAGCGGTGAGCGCAGGTTTGGCGCGTTCAGGATCTCCTCAGCGGTGACCCACAGGCAGCGATCGATATCGTCATCATGCGGTTCTGTGGCGCACGTTTCGCTAAGCTCAACGGCGAATAAAAAGCGCAGGAATGGGGTGCTGTCGGGCGCAATCCACTGGTGCATGCGAATGAAGTGCTGGGGCTCAGCGCGAATGCCGGTCTCTTCCCAGAGCTCGCGCTTCGCGGCCTGCAGCAACGTTTCATTGGCTTCAAGATGCCCGGCAGGCTGATTCCACAGCGCCCTGCCGTTGATGCTCTCTTCCACAACGAGGAATTTTCCCTGCGCGTGCACCACGCAGGCGACCGTAACATGAGGTTTAAACATCGTTTCTCCTTAAAGGGCAGCGTCGCGCCATTCGCCGTTTGCCAGCGTATCCAGCGTGTAGCTGCCCATGGCGTAGCGAATCAGACGTAGGGTAGGGAAGCCGACGTGCGCGGTCATTCGCCTCACCTGGCGGTTGCGGCCTTCATACAGGGTGATTTTGAGCCAGCTTGTCGGGATGGATTTGCGCTCGCGAATGGGCGGGTTACGCGGCCACAGCCACTCCGGCTCATTCACACGTTCAATACCGGCGGGCAGGGTGGGACCGTCGTTCAGCGTCACCCCGCTGCGCAGTTTCGCCAGCGTCTCTTCGTCCGGCTCGCCTTCAACCTGCACGAAGTAAATTTTGCCGGTGCGTTTGCCCGGCTGCGTAAGCTTTGCCTGTAGGGCGCCGTCGTTGGTTAGGACCAAAAGTCCTTCGCTGTCCCGGTCCAGGCGACCGGCGGCGTAGACGCCCTGAACAGGGATGTAATCCTTGAGCGTGCTGCGTCCGGCCTCATCGGTAAACTGCGGCAAAACATCGTAGGGTTTATTGAACAGAATAACCCGCTTTGGCTGGGTTTCTTGCGGTCGTCTGGCGGCTTGTCGCGAGCTGAATCGCTCAACCCGGTGTTTTGTAAAAGAAGTTTTCTTCATGGTATTTTCAGGCGTTATCAATTGCCGCATTATAGCCTAATAACGAAGACCTTTCATGGCGCAGGACAATCAGGTACTATCGAAGGGCTCATTACAATTTATTAACATAAGATCAGTAACAACCAGAAGCGCTCGAAGGAGAGGTTAATGGAAAGCAAAGTAGTTGTTCCGGCGGAAGGTAAAAAGATCACCCTGCAAAACGGCAAGATTAACGTTCCTCACAATCCGATTATTCCGTTCATCGAAGGCGACGGTATCGGTGTAGACGTTACCCCGGCAATGCTGAAAGTGGTTGATGCCGCTGTTGAGAAAGCCTACAAAGGCGAGCGTAAAATTTCCTGGATGGAAATTTACACCGGTGAGAAATCGACGCAAGTTTATGGCCAGGACGTCTGGCTGCCAGCGGAAACGCTGGACCTGATCCGCGACTACCGCGTTGCTATTAAAGGCCCACTGACCACTCCGGTCGGCGGCGGCATCCGTTCTCTGAACGTGGCGCTGCGTCAGGAGCTGGACCTGTACGTGTGTCTGCGTCCGGTTCGTTACTATCAGGGCACCCCAAGCCCGGTTAAGCACCCTGAACTGACCGACATGGTTATCTTCCGCGAAAACTCAGAAGACATCTACGCGGGCATCGAGTGGAAAGCGGACTCTGCTGATGCAGAAAAAGTGATTAAATTCCTGCGCGAAGAGATGGGCGTGAAGAAAATTCGCTTCCCTGAGCACTGCGGTATCGGTATTAAGCCGTGCTCTGAAGAAGGGACCAAGCGCCTGGTGCGTGCGGCCATTGAATACGCGATCACCAATGACCGTGATTCTGTGACCCTGGTTCACAAGGGCAACATCATGAAGTTCACCGAAGGCGCGTTCAAAGACTGGGGCTACCAGCTGGCGACCGAAGAGTTCGGCGGTGAGCTGATCGACGGCGGCCCGTGGCAGAAGATCAAGAACCCGAACACCGGCAAAGAGATCATCATTAAAGATGTGATCGCCGATGCGTTCCTGCAGCAGATCCTGCTGCGTCCTGCTGAATACGACGTGATCGCCTGTATGAACCTGAACGGTGACTACATTTCTGACGCCCTGGCGGCACAGGTTGGCGGTATCGGTATCGCCCCTGGCGCGAACATCGGCGACGAGTGCGCCCTGTTCGAAGCAACCCACGGTACTGCACCAAAATACGCAGGCCAGGACAAAGTGAACCCAGGCTCTATCATCCTCTCCGCAGAGATGATGCTGCGTCATATGGAATGGTTCGAAGCCGCAGACCTGATTGTTAAAGGTATGGAAGGCGCGATCAACGCGAAAACCGTAACCTATGACTTCGAACGTCTGATGGAAGGCGCTAAGCTGCTGAAATGCTCAGAGTTTGGCGACGCGATTATCGCGAACATGTAATCCAGATTCTGGGTTAAACAAGAGCGGGAGCCGATTGGTTCCCGTTTTTATTATTAGTTTTCGAACGGTTATCAACAATTTATCAAAATAGATTATCAAAATCCTCTCTTAATCAGATGTTTTTCCCTATTATTTCCGCATTTTCCAAAACAATTTACCAGACGGCATACAGGTTACTATAAGCATATAATATGTATTCGGGCGTTGTAGTTTCCAAACTATCAGAAATGTATACAACGTCGGTTCTCATATCCTTTTGCTATTTTATCTGGGTATCACTGGTTCCTGTTGATTTCCTTAGTCAATATACAAAAATATACATTTCATTGTGTGATTATAACTTTTTCTTGCGTATTTATATGATGGTAACACAATTTTAT
>NZ_JADBQO010000079.1:0-8316 GCF_014895875.1 Enterobacter cloacae complex sp. P12RS | reverse complement strand
TTCCTGGAGAAGAATCTTTTTCAATAAATGGTGTTAATGATTATGTTGAAGGGTATACAATTCCAGTTAATAACAAAAGATGGTGGAGTCAGTTTATTTCGGCATTCCATTAAATACGCGGACTTAATTGAATTGAAAAATAAAGAAACCTGATGGCAGGAGCCCTGGAAGCCGTTTGTCGCCGGAATGCTGACCATGCTGGTGCTGGCAGGTGCATCCGTATGGGGATGGCAGGTGATGAACCGACCCGGCGCAGGTGCAGTTTACCGCCACGCTCGCCCCGTTGCCCGCTATGCCCTGCTGAAGCAAAAAACGGCGGAATAATCCTTGTATACTGACGGGCCATCATACTCTGAGTTAAAACAGCCATACGGAACTGCACCCGATGAATCATTCCCGCTACCGCAACCACTGGTCACCATGGAGCCTGTGTGAACTGGCTTTTGTGGACAAACATTACGGCAGCATGTCGACCGTGGCGATAGCGGAACGGCTCGGGCGCTCGCCTGCATCCGTCAGGTCGGCAGCGCATTCGATGGGCCGTTCGTCCGGAAATAACGCCTACACGCCATGGAGCGATGAAGAGAAAGACATTATCCGTATGCACTATGTGAAGGGTTATGCCCATGTCATGACGCTCCTGCCCGGACGTACCCGGCAGACGGTTCAGTGGATGGCGAACCGGCTAGGCGTGGTGTGCGCCCGGACCTGGAGCCAGGAAGAAGAGCATATTCTGGCGACCAGGTATCCGGAGGAGGGGGTTGCGGTGGCAGAGTGTCTGCCGGGGCGCACTGCTGATGCGGTGAAATTAAAGGCCTGCGATATGGGTATCCGTTACCAGGGAGGCGAAAGTGCCGGGCAGCGGATATGGAGTGAGGAAGAGCGGGTGCTCCTTGCCAGAAATGACCATCTGTTGTTTCCGGACCTGCTGAAACTGTTCCCGCACCGGAGCCGGTTGTCAGTAAAAAAAGCGCGGGAGCGGTTGAAAAAAAAGAAAATAGCAGGTCAGCGCATGTCGCGCTGAATCTGGTTTTAACAGAGAGTGAAAACTAACAGGGACGACAGCGTGTCAGCCAGAGAACGTTTTTTCAGGAAAGTGCAGCAGAACAGCGACAGTACCCCGTCGCCCAGTCACAAATCAGCGGAGGCGGAAATACGGCCTTTTGCCAGCGGATGGATGTGCTGGCGCAGCAGATTTGCGGGTGGTTTGAAGGGAGCGGGATTGAAGTCATCACCGCGACAAAGCACATCCACGACCTGAGCACCATTGGTTACAGCCTCAGCAGTGGCATATGCCGGTATGACATCACCACCATCCGTCTGGTGAACGGAGACCGCAGCGTCAGTATCATGCCGGAGCAACTCTGCCGTGGTGCGGAGACGGGCTGTGTGACAATGCGGGTTGATGCGCCCAGCATCAGCCAGGCGTTTTACCTGAGCATGGCGCCGGAAGAGGGATGGTTTATCCGGCGTGAGCACCAGGGTGCAAAAGAGAATGCCGTCATGACGGAAGATCATTTTTTCCGGGCAGTTGACAGTTTGGCCTGAATATTCCGGACGGGAACGCCTGTAGGGAATTAATTTGGGATGATAGATATGATTTTTTTGCCAGGTCACAGCCCTGGTGTCTTCTGAGTGGAAGCATTTTCAAGATCAAGATGAAGAATGGGGTTATCTGCGATCCGCGCAGATCCCGTTATTTCAGCTGTTGCGGTGTTGCTCAACAGGTAGCCCTGGAGGATTCTCGTGCTTCCCGAACTTTTGATAGTTCAGTTCCAGATATTGAACCGTCCACGCCGCGCAGGAGAAGTTTGAGTTTCTGAAAGTCTTTTTGCGTCTGTGCCCTTTTTCGCCCGCATCGCCGCGGGTTTCTTTGTGGTACTGCTTAAAAATGTCCGGTGACACCAGAAACAGCTTACCATCCACAAGATGCGCCAGTGAACGAGCTGCATTCAGTGTTAGCGAGCGGGTGGCGCTCCCGGCTTTGAGCCAGGCGAAAAAGATATTTTGCAGATAAGAAAAAACCATTATCAGACATGGTGCTACAGTACGAGTACATAACCAGGCATGAACGGGTAGAATGTCAGGTCAGCACAGCTAATCCAGAGCTGGCGCGGCTGACAGCGCCAGTTTTCATTAGCGTCCTGAAAAGAGATGTCCTCAAATGACGGTTTTTAGCCATGACGCTATATCCTGGGTCGGCAGGTTATTCTGTACATTCCAGGTATCTTTCATCGGCCACCATACACCGTCTCCCCTGGCGAAGGCCGTGCGATAGCCTGTCATCGTATCATCCGGTTTCAAACGCAGCTCATCCAGTAACGCAGAGAGGGGTAATACGTCTTTAGTGAACGTTTGGCCGGTCACACGTTCAACGGTTTCTGCCAGTTTTCCGTATGAGGTTGTTTCACCTGCGATAAATATCACTTCATTTACGATCCGCGGCTGATGCAAATAAATTTCGGTGGTGAGTCGGCCAATATCCGCAGGTGATGTCACGGTGACCTGTGTGTCCCATCCTCCGAGCGCATTAATGGTTTTTTCGGATAAATTCACCACATCAAATGCCGGTTCGAAGAGAAAACTGGTAAACATGCCGGTTGAAACAATCACCCATTCCGTCGCGTTCTGTTCCCGCAGTAGCGTCCTGACATCATACTGCTCGTCCCAGACGGGCTGACCGCTCCCTTTGCCTACCACATCGTAATTCACGCCAAACTGCCAGGGAAAATAGCGTTGAACGCCAGCCTCCAGTACCGCGCGAGTAATCTTTATCTGTGTTCCCGCGCCAGCGACAAACCCCATGCAGTTGATAACAGTATCAAAATCCGCGAAGTGGTTTTTTAACGCGTCAATCGTGCTGGCAGCGACATCGACAGAGATAAATTTGGCCCCTGCATCAGCCAGTTTTTGATGCGTTTCGGACTGAAGCTTACCCCGGCTGTCCCTGGAGCCGGGCGATACGATAACGGAGACAGCGCCGTCGCGCTGCGTGACTGCCGGAACCAGATACTCCAGCACGGCAGCGCCCAATTGTCCTGCACCAAGCACTAATACTTTTTCGCCTGTCGTGATATCACGTTCTTTCATACTGAGCCTCTCTTTGTTAAATCGCTTGATAACTTCAACTTGAGCAAGGTTATGTCAGATGGCTGCATTCGATAAGACGACAAGCATAAGTTAGACTGTTCGTAAAAATGGGATAATCGATCTTTTCATGCGCGGTGGGAATATGGATAAACTGGAATCAATGCGGGTATACGTTTGTGTGGTCGAGACCCATAGCTTCGCCAGGGCGGCAGAAGTGCTGGGGCTACCGCGCTCAACCGTATCGCGGGTCGTTAAGGAGCTGGAGACATACCTGGGCATTCAGCTTTTACAGCGCACCACCCGGAAACTCAGCGTGACCGCAGAAGGCCGACGTTACTATGACGAGAGCAAACGGCTGCTGACGGATATTGCGACAATGGAGTCTTCCTTTCCCGGCAGATCCGCGCAGCCCAGAGGCCGTTTTAAAGTCGGGATGCCGCAGTCTCTCGCCCGACATTGCATTCTTCCCAGTCTCCCTGAATTTCTCCACCAGTATCCCGAGCTGGAACTGATACTCTGTTCCAGCGATAACGTGGAGGACATTATTCAGGAAGGGTATGACTGCGTGATCCGCACCGGGAGGATCGAAGATTCAACGACGCTGGTCGCGCGCCCTCTGGCGAACTTCAGATGGGTTGTTCTGGCTTCTCCGGGCTATATAGCCGCCTGTGGTAAGCCGGAAAATCTCGACCAACTGGAAAAGCATTACGCAGTCGGCTACCTGAACCACCGCACCGGGCGTACCATTGACTGGTTTTTTACGCGTGATGACGGCGATTGTGCAATCCGCATGAAGGAGACGCTGATCGTTGATGACACCGACGCCTATATCCAGGCCGGAATTCATGGGCTCGGATTAATTCGCGTGGCCAGCTATCTGGCTGAGCCGTATCTGAAGAGCGGGGCGTTGGTCCGCTGTATGGAGGACGTCTCTTTCGATTTACCGCTTTCGCTTGTCTATCCACAAAACCGCTATCTTCCGCCTTCGGTACGCGCCTTTTATGACTGGAGCAGAGCGGTGCTACACCAACATGGTGACTGACGGGCGAGAACCCTGGTTTTGCTTAATAGTCGGAAATAAAAAAAGCCCGTCAGAGAACGGGCGAAATAAGCAAATGATTTAGTGATTCGTTATCAACATTGTTGGAGGATAACGACGCGTATCTTACGTGGCTGAGGGTAATGCAGATACCTGACAAATTCGGTAGGTGAAACAATAAATTAAACGTGCACTACAGTGCGTCAATAGTGGGGTAGAGACTGTTTTCCAGATATTCAACGAAAAACCAAATCTCACCGCTGAAAATAAACCATAAGCCAAATATAATAAGCAATAAAATAATTAAGGTGAGTATTATTTCTGTCTTTCCCATTGTTGCCACAACCCACCCGTCGTTAATTTACTTAAGCTGGGCATTGTAGCGGGGCTTTTCACGATACTCCAGTTTCATGCCGCAAGGACTTTATTACGCCCGTCGTTTTTGGCGCGATAGAGCGCATCGTCGACACGTTTAAACAGCGCGTCAATACTCTCTTCCGGGTCATGCCGAGCCACGCCAATACTGACGGTAAAGCGTGGTAAGCCTGGGAGGGTAATATGGGTGACCGCCGCACGGACGGATTCGGCAATCTTCAGCGCCGTTTCGAGAGACGTACGCGGCAACAGGATGACAAACTCTTCACCGCCCCAGCGGAACACCAGGTCATCTTGTCTGCTGCAGGCTTCCAGCGTTCGGGAGAGGGCGATTAGCACCTCATCACCCTTCAGGTGACCAAAGAGGTCATTGATGTTTTTAAAATGATCGGTATCCACTAGCAGCAGGCTAAATTGCTGCTGGGCGGAGAGGCGGCTCAGGTTGGTTTGGTCGATAACGTTATAAAACTGACGTCGGTTGAGTAACCCCGTCATCGAGTCACGTAATGCAGCATTTTCCAGCTCCTGCTCAAGCCTCTTTTGCTCAGTAATATCATGGATTATGCACAGCATCAGTTTGTCGCCGTAGATCTCAATGGGCCCCGCGTAGGTCTGGACGTGGCGGGTGGTGCCATCGGCAAGGCGGTGAATAAAATTAAGCGGCTTATGTCCGCCGGGCAGCGAGGCGATCTCCGTCATGATGGGCATGACGCCTCTGCCAAGCGTGTTAATTTCCCAGGTGTGCTTCCGGCACATCTCATCATGTGAATAACCATAAAAGCTGAGCGCGGCCAGGTTTGCATCGACAATTTGCCCGTCACGGGCAGGATCAATTAGCAACATTGGTGCGCTGTTGGTCAGGAAAAAGCGGGCGTAAAACCCCTGTTTTTTGCGTTGATAGGTTGCGGAACGGCTGGCTTTCAGGCCTGAGGGGGCGTGCGAAGAGATCCCTTCGAAAACGATAACATCACCATCCGGCGTGACGTGGGTGAGGGAGAGGCGACAGCTTATCGGTACGTCCTGCCCGCCCCGGCTAACTGTCCAGATCTCGACAATATCGTGATCGTTTTTCAGTTCTGGAACATACATCGACAGTACGGTTTGCGCACTTGCTGAACAGGGCCCTTTACGCAGGTCATTCAGCGTTTTATTACCTGTTAGCTGTATTGCGGCCACATTTGCAAAAATAATCTGTTCCGAAACAGGAGAAATGAGCCACACGGGCGTTTTAATTGCATTAAGCGCATCAAAACTATTTTGCGACATAGTATTTTCCTGTTCATCGGCACGATACGCCTGGCAATCATGGCAGAACTGACCCGCATGTACTCCCTTGAAACATACTCTACTCAATCCCGTCAGGCATGATTTTTTTGTGAAATAAATTCGGGGTCCGTTTGAATTTTACTTATGGGTATAATTTGTTTGTCTGAGTTTTTTTGTAGCAGCAGCCACGGAACCTGTTCAGCGGGCAAGGGACGGGAGAAAAGGTAGCCCTGGAGATAGTCACAGCCGAGGCTGGTCAGTATTGCCTGCTGTTCGTCCGTTTCAATCCCCTCGGCAACGACAGTCATCTCCATGGTGCGGGCAATATTAATAATGGTTTCCACCAGCTTGCGGCTTTTTTCATTTCCCAGCATAGAGGATACAAAACTCTTGTCGATTTTAAGCTCTTTTGCCGGAAGAACGCTCAGCATCAGCAGGTTGGAATAGCCCGTGCCAAAATCATCAATAGAGACGGTGATCCCCGCATGGTTAAAGGCGTTGAGCAGTTCGATGCTGCGGTCGAGATTTTTTAGCGCGGTACTCTCCGTGACCTCCAGGATCAGCCTTGAGGGCGACAGATTATATTTATCCAGCATGGACGACACGATGTGAAAGATATCCGGCTGTTCGAACTGAATAGGGGATAAATTGAGCGATAACGTCCACTGGCTGAAACCTTGTTCAGTCCAGAAATGAAGCTGCCGACACGCGGCTTCAATAGCCCAGTTTCCAACCGGAATAATCAAACCCGTTTGTTCCAGAGTGGGTAAAAACAGACCTGGCAGCAAAACGCCTTGCTCCGGATGCCGCCAGCGCAGAAGAGCCTCAAAACCGTGGATTGTCTTATCTTTAGCATGCCAGGTTGGCTGATACCACAGTTCAAACCGATCGCTTTCCAGCGCCTGATAAAGTTCCTGCAGAAAACCCGGCTGCGCCGGAACCGCCGTTGACATCTCAGGGCGGTAAAACGCCCAGCCGTTACGACCTTCTTGCTTAACGTGGTGTAAGGCGGCATCCGCCTTAAACTTCAGTTCATGCAGCGTTTCGCCATCCTGAGGATAAAGGCTTACACCCGCGCTGAGGGTGGTACTCAGCGTATGTCCGCAAAGCGAAAGCGGGCGGCGCATATCCGCAAGCAGCGTCGTGAGCAGGGTAGTGAGCTTTTCTTCGTCGCATTCGGGAACCAGCAGGATAAAGGCATCCCCACCCAGCCTGGCCAGCGTCATCTCACGGGTAAGTAGGGAGGTGATGCGTTGGGCAATGGTAATTAATAACTCATCACCGACGCTGTGACCCCAGGTATCATTCACGCGTCTGAAGCGATCGACATTCAGAAAAACCACGCCAAACTGTTTGTTACTCAACAAGGCGCTGTGCAGACAATCCTGCATTCGGATATCCATCTGCTGGCGGTTTGCGAGGCCGGTGAGAGCGTCAAAGCGAACCTGTAGCTCAAGCTGACGGTTGAGTTGGCGCAGATTGTCCGTCAGCCGGCTGGTCCGCCAGTGCGAATCGATAAGCGAAATAATTAACATCATGCCGAGCAGTGCGAGCGTGGTGACGGAAACCCAGATGGATAACCCCAGCTCGCTGACCCCGCCGGGGAGCGTATGCGCCATCTCATGGAAATGCGCGGCGCTCATGCCCGTATAGTGCATCGCGCAAATGGCGGCGCCCATGACTAACGCGGCGAGAATGCGAGTCACAAAGACCCCTTTGTGCTTATCTCTAAGGCGAAAAGCCAGCCACAGCGCCACACCGGAGGCGACCACGGCAATCATCACGGACACACCCACAATGCGCCGATCCCAGAGGATGCTTCCTTCCAGCATCAACGCGGCCATGCCGATATAGTGCATAGCGACCACGCCAGCGCTGAGGATAACCGTGGCGAAGAACAGCCGAAAGGGAGAGAGGTGTTTGCCCGTAACGGCAATATTTATTGCTATCGTGGAGGCAACGATCGCCACGCCGAGAGACGCAAGGGTTAGCCATAGGTCATAGCTCATCATCATCGGCATTTGCATCGACAGCATACCGATGAAGTGCATTGACCAGATCCCGATGCCCAGCGTGATCCCGCCGGCAATGCGCCAGAACAGAGCCGCTTTACGGCTGGAAAGGGGAATTTTCCCGGCGCTGTCCAGGGCCACAAAGGAGGCGATAAACGCCACCAGATAAGAGACAGCGATCAACACAGGGTCCCACGATATATTGAGCATTATGCAATCCCACGCCTGAGAGGGTTACCGATTTTGCCGGCCGGCACGTCTTTATCTGGCAACGAACATGCGCATTCAAACCATATTAGTTATTTATCGTGGAAAATAGCCACTTATATAAAAGGTCAAACTTACCCGAAATATAAAATATATTCTTTATGTTAATGCATTAAGTACTGCTAAACATAGCCGATAGATTGTAGCAAAGCGTATTAAATATTTGTGCATATGGACCGTTGTACCGAAGATAATGGTATCGCTTCAGGTGGATTTTGACAAGAAATACATAATAAGTGAAATGACATTTCTACTAAAACCCATTTT
>NZ_JADBQO010000078.1:0-3304 GCF_014895875.1 Enterobacter cloacae complex sp. P12RS | reverse complement strand
GAATGGAAATTAGAAGTATTAACTAAAAACATTAATTCTTTATCTCCTGCTAATAAAGAGGTTACTAATTATTTTTTGAGTTATCTTTTCCCACTTTTAGGGACTGATTCCATTGCCGAAAATAAATCATATGCAGTATTTTTTTACATTTCACTTCTTTTTTACATTTGTTTCTCAGAAAACTACAATTTTAACCCAGTCTTATCATTGCATGGGTACAAATTTTACGAAGCCGAAGATGATACAGGTGTAGGATTCGTTTTAATATCTAAATCGGTAATTACTGACATCCAAAACATTTCTTTTAATGTCGTGCAGTTAACTGACTACACATATCTACATGTAGAAGGATAGCAATATGGCTCTTTTTGCTTTAATGGACAACTCAATAGCTACAAAGATAATGAGGGTTGAATTAGACAAACCCGCAAGCACGGCCGTGAAGACCATTTTCCAGCAACAGAAACTTCATTTTGAATCCCATCACAGTACTGTTATCCCATTTTATGCAGGATATACTCCTCGTTATGATGAATGCTTTGAAGTGCAGAATTTTGCAGCGGCTTCATCACTCATTGATGCAGTTAAAAGACCAACAGCCATACCGATTTGGGATCCTAGCGTTATAGACATAACTAATATTAAAGCACTATTTGTCGGTGTTGATGCGCCAGCTAATCCAAACATAATTGCTTTGCAAACCTTCAATAAAAAGCAAATATTAGATACATCAAAATCCTTTTTAGGGGCTTTAGTAGGTAAAAAGACCACTTTTAGTAAAGCTGTTAGTACTGGGTTTAACGTGGATGATAAACTTGTTGCTATAATTAACACTGACCATATTTTCTTTAAAAGTTTCTTTGTCTTACGAAGTGTTTTTGACATGACTTCATACTTCGAAGCTGCCACTGACCAGCAACTGGATACCTTTTCACAATTACCTGTGTTTTCCACCCAGCAAGGATTCGATCTTAAAATCGTTGCCGACACAGTTATCAGAAACAAAGTTACATTAATAAATCAAACAGGATTACTTACCCCACAGAACCTGCCACTATTCAAAGCTGAAGCTCAAAAAGTCAACTTCCCGCTTCAAACTACAATAAATGGAGGGGTTGAGACAATAACAATGCCAATACTAAAAAAAGAGATTAAAGCACTCCTCGACTTTATCGAGGAGGATATATGGATTTCAGGTATTAGTGGCCGTAGGTTTAAATCAAGTTCGAAAAGGCCAATTTAATCGCTCACCAATTGACATTTTCAAAATCATTTATCAGAGAGTATGCAAACAAGCCCCTCGATAAAACCTAGCGCTGTTTGCATCTCTTTTCTGATTGTCCCATCCGAACACTTTCTCTTTCTTGCAATTTTTCTCAAGGAAATACCAAGTAAAAAATGTGCGATAATCAGCTCATATTCATGAGATTTATGCTTCTTCAGGCGTGCAAGACAACCATCAATCATGATCCCTTCATCATCATCACATTGCAGGCGTGATTTCTTACCGTGCGGAAGTAAACCTTTAAAACCAGCGGCTATTGGTTGCCAGTCTACTCCACTGCTATCAGCTGCAGCCCAAGCTCCCCAGCGATCCATTACCTCGTACATGTCACGCATTTTTCTCTCCAATGTTTTCGATAATTATCATTCCGGTTTCGCCCCATACTTTTGATGTCCGGGCGTCCCAAATGTGGGAGTCATCCTCAAACAAGGCGTCCAGCAGCGATTTTGTTAAGTTGTCCAGGTCGGGTTTTTGCTGATGGGGTTGTCCGTCCAGAGCTGCGCGTTTTTTCTTGCTCCAGCTCGTCGGCATCGGCAAAACGAAAGTGATATGGGCGCCGTTCTCCGGCATCTGGATTCCATGAAGGCGGGCTTCATCGCAAAACATGCGATAGCGCATCACCGGCGGACGCTGCTTCCACTTATCAGCGCGGGTCATGCGGGGTTTTCCGACAGGAGTGATGAGGTATTTAGGCATAGAACACTCCCAGCTCTAACTGGACCTGCTCCAGCAGCTGCAACTCGGTTCCGAAGTTTTTCTCCCATTGCTTACGGCCAGCATGAATGGCTACACCATAACCGCCGTTGCGATGGTGCATATGGCACAGAGGAATTGATTTCCGATGGTCAGCGCGCTGGCTTGCGCCCTGCCCGGTTCGGATGTGGTGGATTTCCGCAGGCGTTTCGCCCAGGTTCTGATTTCTGCACACGATGCAGCCCAATGCGGCCACACGCGAAAGATGGAGGCTATCTGCTTTCTTCATGCTGGACCACCAGCATAAGCAGAAACACCGCACATAGAAGGGCGGTGAGAATTGTTTAGGGTAATGCTCTGCGCCATTTTGATTCCTCAGGTTGGCGCAGTAATCAGAGGGTGTTCAGCCCGTTTGATTATTATAAATCAACACCTACTGCTTGAGAACCTTAAGTGCTTCTGGCAGGGAGTTCAAGTTGATAATCCGATCTTCATCGTCCAGAATCTGGGCTGAAAGCCCGCCTCCTTCCCGGCGAATCAATGTGCGCAATGCCTTGCTGGTAACCAGGTAGTCTGTTATTTCACCATCAGTAAGACATAAAACAAGCATTCCGTCTTTGGTGAGACCGGCAGCAAATTCATTCAATTTCATGGGCAATTCCCTAAAAATGGATTTCCCCTTGCGGGGGCGGTCCTTTTCTCCCTGTAAACTGATTTCATAAAGGTTTCCGCTAACCAGATGTCTAATAGGTTAGATAGATCAATTAATTGGAATTGACCTGTCTAACCGATCTGCTTTCAAGCTACAGAAAACAGATCCAGCCTTTTTAAATCACCGGCCGATTGTCGGTATCTGTCACATGATTTAGGAGGTTCGTTACCACACCCATTACGGTTGCATCGTCCAGCGCATCGCCCTCGATAGCCTCTCCATCCTGAGTGATCAGCGCCTTCCCCTAGACTTTTGCGAAGTCCAAACTGCCGCAGAACGAAATCAGGACGGTATCACCCACTTCCGGATTTCTGGCGACGTTTATGATCGCGTACCCGGCTGATGTTTCGATGGTGCGGCTGTTGCCGTCATAGCCGCAAAGGCTGGTGATAGTGAGCGTCTGTTCTGCGTAGTCAGCTGCTGGTGATGGAAAACCCATGATAACCACCCCTGATAATTAACTGTATATTTATACAGTAACACCAAAAAAATGAGGGTCAAGATTTTGGGCGTAAAAAAACCACCGGAGCGGGAAAGTGATTAATTAACAATCAATTCCTCTCATGACCAGCACCACCAGCAGGTTTAAAACAACTAGCCATACTGCCCCTAAT
>NZ_JADBQO010000077.1:0-8446 GCF_014895875.1 Enterobacter cloacae complex sp. P12RS | reverse complement strand
GGGGGGAGGCTTGTTCAGGTTTAGGATCGCACGCCGTGAGCGTTAACAAAACGAACGGTAAAAGAGAGAGGTAGCGGTTCACTGTATTCCCCTAATAAATAACTGTTTTATTTATTCCATAACCTGGACAGGGGTGACACTATTCTGCCAGAACAGTGACGACCATATAGGTAAATAAACCAATCGCCGTGCAGGCGATAATGGCAAGCGCAATAAACATACCCAGTCGGATCAGGCTTATGCCATACATACATTCCTCCATGAGCCGGAAGCGGTAACTCACTATGAGCATAGTCGGCGAAAAGATAAATGTTAAATAACCATTAGCAGTGGGGACGCGCTAAACCTGAAATTCCTGTGCTACGTTTAATATTATTCATCTCTTTTACCGTAACTGGCATTAAGGGCAATCCCCTGCATTTAATGCGTTTTTTTGCTTCATTCACTCTCATGTTGGTTATAAAAAGGATGCTCGATATGTATAAAAACATTCTCGTTCCGGTGGATGTCTACGAGACAAGCCTGGCGGATAAAGCGTTGCAGCATGCACAGTTTCTGGCGCAAAGCGCATTGGGTGACATTCATTTGCTGCACGTCATGCCAAAATTTTCAGCCGAGCTGACGCGCGGTTTTATTTCAGATGCGCGAAAGATGGATGAATATATGATTAATAATTCAAAAGAAAAACTGTCTGACCTGGTCAAAAAATTGAATTTGCCAGAAGAGCGCGTTCACCTCCATGTTCGCAGCGGAAATGTTCGTGATGAGGTTATTAAGCTGGCGGATGAACTTACTGCTGGCGCGATTATCGTCGGCTCCCGAAATCCAAATATTCAAACCCATTTGTTAGGATCGGAGGCGGCAAGTATTGTTCGTTACGCCCATGTTCCTGTTTTCGTTATTCGTTAATTTCATGAAAGCAAGGTGATTTCTGAATAGAACCTGAGGAAGTAACAATGAAAACAGGAAAACCTGAACGTCCGTATTATCAACAAACCGTTGATGAAACCCTGTCGAATATCCACTCCACTCTGGAAGGACTTAGTGGTACTGAGGCATCAGCCCGACTTCAGCAGCATGGTGAGAATGCGTTACCGCAAAACAAGGGTAAACCCGCCTGGCTGCGCTTCCTGGCGCATTTTAACGATGTACTGATTTACGTTCTGCTGGTGGCCGCGTTGCTTAAGCTCTTTATGGGCCACTGGGTAGACATGTTTGTGATCCTCGGGGTTGCCATCATTAACGCGCTGATCGGCCATATCCAGGAGAGCAATGCTGAAAAATCGTTGCAGAGTATTCGCAATATGCTCTCCAGCGAAGCCGTGGTGGTACGACAGGGGAATCATGAAACGATCCCCACTACGGCGTTGGTCCCGGGCGATATCGTGGTGATCCGCGCCGGGGATCGTATCCCTGCGGACCTGCGCGTGATTGAGGCGCATAACCTTCGCGTGGAGGAGGCCATCCTGACTGGCGAATCCACCGTTGTTGAGAAAAACAGCGATGCGTTAAGCGGGGAACTGCCCTTAGGCGATCGCTATAATCTCCTCTACTCAGGCACCACCGTCAGCTCCGGCGGCGGTAAAGGCGTGGTGGTGGCCACCGGGGGGGAGACCGAGCTTGGCCACATCAACCAGATGATGTCCGACATTGAAAAGCACCGCACGCCGCTGATGGTGCAGATGGACAAGCTCGGTAAGACCATCTTCATCACTATCCTGGTGATGATGGTAGCGCTGTTCGTCTTTAGCCTCCTGTTCCGGGATATGCCGGTTTCTGAACTGGTGCTGTCGCTTATCAGCCTCGCCGTTGCCGCCGTGCCGGAAGGCCTGCCAGCCATCATTTCCATCATCCTTTCGCTTGGCGTACAGGCCATGGCGCGTCGCAAGGCCATTATTCGCAAGTTGCCCACGGTGGAAACCCTGGGCGCAATGACGGTCATCTGCTCGGATAAAACCGGCACCCTGACGATGAATGAAATGACGGTCAAAGCGGTGATTACCGCTGACACGACCTATCGCGTGGAGGGCGACAGCTACGAACCGGTGGGGAATATTCACCCAGTAGATGACCCGACGCCCGTCAGCGTGACGCAGGGTTCCCTGCTGGAACGCTACCTGCGCACCATTGACCTCTGTAATGACAGCCAGCTGATCAAAGACGAGCAGGGGCTGTGGAAAATCACCGGAGGACCAACCGAGGGCGCCCTGAAGGTGCTGGCGGCGAAAATCCCGCTCCCACCGCTTGATACAGAAATGCGCAGTAAAATCCCGTTTGATTCGCAGTATAAATACATGTCCACGCTCTACCGACTGGGTGAAGAAGAGGCGATTTTAATCACCGGCGCGCCGGACGTCCTGTTCCGCCTCTGTCAGTACCAGCAGACGAATGACGGACTGCAGCCGTTCGATCAACCTTACTGGGAAGGGAAGATTGAAGAGTATGCCCGGGAAGGGCTGCGCATGGTGGCGGCGGCCTGGAAACCTGCCCGCGAGGGACAGCGCGAGCTGGATCACCCGGACCTCCATGATGGCGTGATCCTGCTGGGTATTGCAGGAATGATGGATCCGCCGCGTCCGGAGGCCATTACCGCGATTGCCGACTGTCTGCAGGCCGGGATTCGCGTGAAAATGATCACCGGCGACCACCCGCAAACGGCCATGAGCATCGGGCAAATGCTGGGGATTGGTAACGCCGCAAGCGCGATCACCGGACGCGAGCTGGAGGCGATGGATGACCGTCAGCTGAGCGACGCCGCGCAGCAGTACGATATTTTCGCCCGAACCAGCCCGGAGGATAAATTCCGCCTCGTGCAGGCCCTGCAAAGTAAACAGGAAGTGGTGGGCATGACCGGGGATGGCGTAAACGATGCCCCGGCGCTCAAGCGGGCGGATGTGGGTATCGCCATGGGGATTAAGGGGACTGAGGTCACCAAGGAAGCCGCCGACATGGTGTTAACGGATGACAACTTTGCCACCATTGCCAGTGCGGTCCACGAGGGACGGCGGGTTTACGATAACCTGAAAAAAACGATTCTGTTCGTTATCCCGAGCAACATCGCGCAGGCCCTGCTGATCATCATCGCGCTGCTGGCGGGG
Organism: Enterobacter cloacae complex sp. P12RS; assembly: GCF_014895875.1. Taxonomy (NCBI): domain Bacteria; kingdom Pseudomonadati; phylum Pseudomonadota; class Gammaproteobacteria; order Enterobacterales; family Enterobacteriaceae; genus Enterobacter; species Enterobacter cloacae complex sp. P12RS. The sequence goes on along the minus strand of NZ_JADBQO010000077.1, from coordinate 5,348 downwards.
AACCTGATTCCGCTGACGCCGGTCCTGATCCTGTGGATGAACATGGCGACGTCAGCAACCCTGTCGTTTGGCCTGGCGTTTGAAGCGGGTGAGAAGGACATCATGAATCGGCCACCGCGCAAGGCGAATCTGCATGTGATGGACGGCTACGCTATCTGGCGCGTGGTGTTTGTCGGTCTGATGATTGCCATTAGCGCCTTCGTGCTGGAAGCCTGGCTACAGCCGCGCGGCTACTCGGCGGAATTCATCCGCACCGTGCTGCTGCAAACCCTGGTGACCGCGCAGTGGTTCTACATGCTCAACTGTCGCGTTAATGACGGCTTCTCGCTGAGCAAAGGTCTGCTGGCGAATAAAGGGATTTGGATCGTGAGCGGCGTACTGCTGGCGCTACAGCTTCTTATCATTTACGCCCCGTTCATGCAGATGCTGTTTGGCACCGAAGCGCTGCCGTTCCGCTACTGGGTCATTACCTTCCTGATTGGTTTTGTGATGTTCCTTATTGTCGAGGCGGAAAAAGTGCTGACGCGCAGATGGCGTAAAATCGAAGCGTAATAGCGTAAACTGAGAAAGCCTGCCTGAGTCCAGGCTTTCTCTTTTGTGAGCACAGGAAATTATGATGCGACTTACCTGGTTCGTCCTTACGCTGTGTGCCGCTGTTCCCAGTGCGTTTGCCGTAACCTATACCCTGCCGCCGGAAGGCAGTCGGCTGGTGGGAACCCCGATTACCATCACCGTTCCCGAGCGCAATACGTTACCGCTTGAGGCCTTTGCTGCACAGCACGGGCTGGGGCTCAGCAATATGCTGGAAGCGAACCCGGGCGTGGATCCTTTTTTGCCCAAATCCGGCACCCGGCTGGTCATTCCTCAGCAGCTGATTTTGCCCGACACCGTGCGCGAGGGGATTGTCGTTAACGTGGCGGAAATGCGTCTTTACTATTATCCGCCGGGCAGCAATACCGTTGAAGTATTGCCCATCGGCATTGGTCAGGCCGGTCGCGAAACCCCGCGTAACTGGGTCACGGCGGTTGAGCGCAAGCAGGAGGGCCCCACCTGGTCACCTACGCCGAACACGCGTCGTGCCTATGCGGCAGAGGGGAAAACGCTGCCCGCCTTCGTGCCCGCCGGGCCGGATAACCCGATGGGGCTGTATGCGATATATATCGGCAGGCTATATGCCATACACGGCACAAACTCCAATTTCGGCATTGGGCTGCGGGTGAGCCAGGGCTGTATTCGTCTGCGTAACAACGACATTAAATATCTTTTCGATAATGTCCCCGTGGGCACCCGCGTGCAGCTTATCGATCGGCCCGTTAAGGTGACCACGGAGCCGGACGGCAGCCGCTGGGTGGAGGTTCACGAACCGCTGTCGCGTAATCGGGCGGAATTTGAATCGAGCCGGAAAGTGCCTCTGCCCATCTCCGCCGCACAGCAGACACAGTTGATAAACGAGGGGGCGGGCGCTGAACTGGAACGGCGGTCGGGGATGCCGGTTAAAATCGGCATGTAAGGGCATAGTGCGGGCTGGTGCCCTCACCCCAACCCTCTCCCACGGGAGAGGGGGAACACACTAAAAACGGCAACCCAGTTGCCGTTTTGCATTTACCTTGCGCAGAAAAGCAAAAAGCCTGCTTTAAAAGCAGGCTTTTCAAATTTGGCTCCTCTGACTGGACTCGAACCAGTGACATACGGATTAACAGTCCGCCGTTCTACCGACTGAACTACAGAGGAATCGTGTGAACGGGGCGCATATTATCGACCTGCGTTCGCCTTGTCAAAGGGTGGATCAACGCCTTTTGATCGTTTGCTGACAAAATCGGCAAAATGATGTTTTTGACAGCGGAATGCACCGTAATGGTGCGGATATACCTCTAATGGGGCAGATCGTAAACTGCTGTTTCAGTAATAAATCCCCCCTCCATGATTAGGTTTCCTTATTTTCAGGCGGTTAGCGAACAATTCAGACCGCACGGTAAAAGTGGCATTCATATTGCAAAACCTGTTCAACAACGACAGCCGGTTCCGGCAATGCATTTCGAACAGGGGGCAAAATGAACTTAAGACGACTGAAATACTTCGTAAAAATCGTCGATATCGGCAGCCTGACTCAAGCGGCAGAAGTGCTGCACATCGCGCAGCCTGCGCTGAGCCAGCAGGTGGCTACTCTGGAAGGCGAGATGGATCAGCAGTTACTGATCCGCACCAAACGCGGCGTCACGCCAACGGAAGCAGGCAAGATCCTGTATACCCACGCCCGCACTATCCTGCGTCAGTGTGAACAGGCGCAGCTGGCGGTGAACAATGTGGGCCAGACCCTGAGCGGGCACGTTTCTATCGGGCTGGCGCCGGGAACGGCGGCGTCCTCTATCACTATGCCGCTTCTGCAGGCCGTGCGCGCTGAGCTTCCGGAAGTGCTGGTCTATCTGCATGAAAACAGTGGTTCTGTACTGAATGACAAGCTGCTCAACGGCCAGCTGGACATGGCGGTCCTTTACGATCGCTCCCCGGTTGCCGGGATCACCAGCCAGCCGCTGCTCAAGGAAGATCTCTACCTCGTGGGCACCCGCGACTGTCCGGGCCAGAGCGTCGATCTTACCGCCGTGGCAGAGATGAACCTCTATCTGCCGCGCGACTACAGCGCCGTGCGCGTGCGTGTGGACGAAGCGTTCTCCCTGCGCCGCCTGACGGCCAAAATCATCGGCGAAATCGACTCGATCTCCACGCTGACCGCGGCCATTGCCAGCGGAATGGGTGTCACCGTACTGCCGGAATCCGCCGCGCGCTCGCTGTGCGGTGCGGCAAACGGCTGGATGGCGCGGATCACCACGCCTTCGATGAGCCTGCCGCTGTCGCTGAACATGTCCGCTCGCGGCTCGCTGTCGCCTCAGGCGCAGGCAGTAAAAGAGATTTTGATGTCGCTGGTCAGCAAGCCATCGCTTGAGAACCGTGAACTCCAGCTCGTGAGCTGATATTCCATAAAAGCATAAGATGCTGGTTTTTATTATTTGTTCTGCAGCTCGGCTGACTCTAACAATAGAGCTATGTCAGATGCGCCGGAGTGAATCGTGAATTTCCAGCAACTTAAAATTATCCGTGAGGCGGCCAGGCGGGACTACAACCTGACCGAGGTCGCCAATATGCTTTATACCTCTCAGTCCGGCGTCAGCCGCCATATCCGCGAGCTGGAAGAGGAGCTGGGCATAGAGATCTTTATCCGCCGCGGCAAGCGGCTGCTCGGCATGACGGAGCCGGGTAAAGCATTGCTCACCATCGCGGAGCGGATCCTCAACGAGGCCAGCAACGTGCGTCGCCTGGCGGATCTCTTCACCAACGATGCCTCCGGCGTGCTCACCATCGCCACCACCCACACCCAGGCGCGCTACAGCCTGCCGCCGGTGATCAAAGCCTTCCGCGAACTTTTCCCTGACGTCCGTCTGGAGCTTATCCAGGGCACGCCGCAGGAAATTGAAGGGCTGCTGCAAAACGGTGGGGCAGATATCGGCATTGCCAGCGAGCGGTTGAGCAACGACCCGCTGCTGGTGGCCTTTCCCTGGTTCCGCTGGTACCACAGCTTATTGCTTCCGGTCGATCATCCGCTGAATCAGGTTTCACCACTGACGCTGGAAGCGATCGCGAAATGGCCGCTGATTACGTATCGCCAGGGCATAACCGGACGCTCGCGCATAGACGAGGCCTTCAACCGTAAAGGATTAACGCCGGACATCGTGCTGAGCGCGCAGGACTCTGACGTGATCAAAACCTACGTCGAGCTGGGTCTGGGCATTGGCCTGGTGGCGGAACAGTCCAGCGGAGAACGCGAAGACGGGAACCTGGTGCGCCTGGATACGCGGCATCTGTTTGACGCCAATACCGTGTGGCTGGGCCTGAAGCGCGGGCAGCTGCAGCGCAACTATGTGTGGCGCTTTATCGAGCTGTGCAATGCCGGGCTGTCGGTGGACGAGATCAAACGCCAGGTAATGGAGCCGGAAGAAGTGGCGATTGATTATCAGATTTAATAATCCAACTTAGACAAGCAGTCTGTTATCGTTTATGCCCGGTGCGTTAGTATCGCGGCATAAATTTTATGAAGTATGCATGCAGGAATAAATACTGAATATTGATAGCAAAAGCTTAGGCGTGTTAAAAATGGAGGCTAGGTCGATGCCGGGAGGGCACAATGGCAAATGTTATTCATGATTTTATTTATGATATCTGCCACTCAGGAAATCTTGAGGCAGCTGTTCAACAATATGCACTCTATTACCACTATCTTGACGATTATACCTTCATTTTTGCAGCGGAGAAAGGTGCGACTCCGGGCTTATCGGTTAACAGGAACTTCAGCAGTGGTTCTGCCGTGCGTAGCTTATTCAAAACGCCGCATGTGTTTATTCTTACACCAGACATATTCAGAGAAATGTTTATCTCTGGTAACCGCGTTACATTTCCCATCGACTATTCTATCTCGCTCGATACGCAGGTATTAAGTTATCTTAAGCCTTTCTTTGAAGGGCAAAGATCGCGACTTCCCGATGATTTTGAAGAAATTTTTGACTTCATCGCCAGAGAGGAAGTCAATGTTGATCCTTTGCTGTATGAACTCGAAAATCTTTGTAATTTTAGCGATCTCAATAAACAGGAAAAAATCTTCGAACGCATTCGAGCTTATGAGATGTTACGCAACCTGGATGTTGCGGCTTGGCAGCAGCATAGGCAGTTAAAATTTAATGTGTCTGAACAGGAAATTATAGCTAAAACGCAGCAATATATGGCACGTAAAAATTATGAGTTTATAAATAAGTCGCTAATGGAAGAGCTGGCTCGTGACTATAATCGCTTATATGTATATGTGTTAAAAATGTGCGCGATTCACCTGCGGAACCCAAAAACAAGTGCTAAGCAGGTGCAGGAAAAATTACTCGAACTGCTAGAATTTACTCACAATGAAGCCCATTTCTTTGGCATTAGAGAGATTTTGCTCGCTAAGCGTTTTTTTGAAAATGGTTCTAAGGAAGCCTTTTTTCACAAAGTGAACCGTAATACGGCGGGATTTTGGGAGTACGTTAGAGGTATGGCCTGGGATCTTCGCCATCAGCGCTTTCTCGAATTTGTTATTACCTTAAATATTGATAAAAACGCGGCATTCTTTTTTCCCGCAATCTTAACCTGTGATAAAAAATTCATTGAAGTTCTGGATGCTCATAGCGTCAAAGTCATCGTTTTTAATAACAAAACTAAAGAAATTCTTCCATTTTATGATATTGATTTTATTGAAGAGATAGCGTCATGCGGTGAGCGAGTCAAAGAACGATTAACTTTGCTCTCTACCGAAGAATACCAGTTACAAC
>NZ_JADBQO010000076.1:0-582 GCF_014895875.1 Enterobacter cloacae complex sp. P12RS | reverse complement strand
CTAAAGCTGGGATGCTTACACCTTCACGAGGGACACTCCAAAAATCTGTTCTTAACAAGTTGTGACGAAGCTCTTCAAGTTGTCGCTTCACAGCGAAAAGCTCTGTATGAGTAAGCTGGCTATCTCTGCTCTTACCATCGATATGGATCGCAATTCTATTTAGCTTTTGTGATATGTCAGTTAAAGCTTTCCATGCATCGATGTTGATCTCTGGAATAATGGAGGGTAGTTTATGAATGAAAGCCTTGCGGAGCCATTCTCCTTTGGACATAGAGCCGCGTTTGGTATTGAGAAGTTGAAGTTCTACATTATTAAGTCGGACACTAACACAATGGGTTCTGAGCGTTTCTGGTATGAAGTTAGTAAGGTTTGATGGTTTTTTTATGACCGGGGGGGGGCGTGTTGGTAATGTTTTCCATTAATAGTTCGTTTTTCATATGAACTCCTTTTCATATTACAGTTTAATAAAATATATATCACTTTCAAAAAAGGTCAATATCCTGTGGTTAGAATTTATAACATATGCAATTTTTATAGGTAGGTGATTATGAAAAAGTGAATTATCATAACTTTAGTTGTAAC